>JANPAD010000300.1:0-2775 GCA_031429735.1 Bdellovibrio sp.
TAAACAAAGTCGTGTCCGCCGCTTTGGACCGGCGCCAACATCGAAATATCTTCACTGTCGAGTCCGTTCTTTTTCAACGTGGTAATTGCAAGCTCGACTTCGCCCTTTGTCGTATACAAAGCAAAGAGACCTTTATCGGAAGAAATTTTCGGTGATTCCATCATTTCTCCTTTCAGAGGTTCGCTTTTAGTTCGTCGATGCAGGTTCAGGCGGAGCGACTACGCCGGCAGAGGTTTTATCGCTGATTCGCACCGGTGGGCCGACGATGACACCACAAGCGATACGTACCGCCGCGGGCTCGTTTATATTATTGGGACCGTCATGAATAACGATGGAGCGTTTGCTGACTGCATTGGCGCCGGCAACGCTTAAATGAGGAACTATGAAGCTGCCTTTTGCACGACCCATTTCATCAGCGGTCACAGCAGGAAGGTCTCCTGCGTAGTGATCGGGAGCGTCCATTGAGGTCCCATTTCCACTTTCCATTTTGACATAGTGCGGGCCTGCAGAAGAAGCATCTTTGGCTGAGCAATCACCCATCTCGTGCACATGCATTCCGACCGTTTGATTCCGAGGAAGATTTTTAAGTGAATAGATGACTTTAACCGAGCCTCCGTCAATATCTGTGAACTGAACAGTGCCTGAAGCTTTAGAGCCACTACGGCCGATCATACGGCTATGAGCTGACAGATCAGCTGATGCGCCAGCAAGCCCCACAAAACTTGCGATAAAAAATAGATGTAATTTCATTTTGATTCTCCCTCAGCTAGATCAAATGCATAACGAATGCCAGTATCGCGGCGAAACAAACTCCCATTCAAATTCCAAACGAGTAATAAAAAGACGTAACGAATAAAAAAATCACGTTCAATAAATATAGCCCGGGAATAAGCCCAGACTGCGTCGGCAAAAAATGCAGCGCTGAAAATAAAAAAGCCGGGATGCTTGCAGCATCGCCGGCTGAGGCGAATGAATAAATTTTGTGCGGTCAATTAAACGACTGAACCTCTGTTCATCATTCGTCCAAACCAGAGAATCAGCATCGCTCCCAGCACGGAAGCAATAAATCCTGCCGGTTCGCCGGGCAAATACAAATGGGCCGCCTGCCCCAAAAACTGCGCGATCAGAGCGCCACCAATGCCAAGTAGGGTTGTAAATAAAATGCCCATCGTATCGCGGCCGGGCATTAAATAGCGTGCCACGATTCCAATCAATAAGCCGATCATAATGGTCCATAAAATATACATAAAATCTCCTATTCTTTATCTCAAGTTTAGCGCTTGAATGCGAGAGACTTGATTTGTTTTTTTATCGATAACGACGTCGCCGGCCTCGATCCGGGCTTTCAATTCAAGATAGTCGTGACCTAAACGTGCGCGTACTTCGGTGGTTGTGAATTTTTTTAAATCCGGGAAGAGTTGTTCTTCCTCTTCCTGCAAGTGGTGTTCGACCAGTTCTGCTAAAACTTTAGCTTTGGCTGCCCACATATCATCATCGTCTTTCGAACTCTTGCAGTCCGATACAATTTGCGCAGCAAGAGCATGTTCGACGTCGCCTTCAAATGCATCTTTACGCAGGTCTTCACTTTCTTTCATGTGTCCATAAAGAATGTGCTCTTCAGCGGCTGTGTGGCTTGTTAAAACTTCAGCGAATTCATCAAAAGCTTTCAACCGTTCATCGAGGCTTCTTTCATCGGAGTTTTTAAGTATTTGAATGAGCTTTTTGAGAGGCTTATGATCTTCCAAAATAATGTCGACGATGTCGACAATAGCCGTACTTTGAGCCATGGATGAACTCCTTCTTTGCGTTCTGTGAACGCGTCGCTAAATGTATTCAAAAGCAAACGGAGTGCCGCTTCGAATCTTTGTTAAATCGAATTCAAAGGCTTACGAAAAATAAAACTAAAATATTCAGGGAATATTTGGCCAGTTCGACCTTTTTATCCTCGTTGTGAACATTTGCTTTTTGTGACAGCGTGGGTTCGATGGACTTCAGCCGAGTAATTATTTTTTCATTTATCTTCATCATTTTTTCACAGACATTCGCGCAAAATGTTGATCGACCTGTCAACGAATTTAGATCTGATGACATGTACGAATATCGTCCTAATTATTTTATATATGGCAAGCCAGATACAAAAATACAATTTAGTTTTAAATTTAAAACTCGCGAAGACTCACATCTGTTTTTTGCCTATACGCAAATTATGTTCTGGGAACTAGGTCGAAAGTCATCGAATCCATTTTCGGAGATCAACTACAATCCTGAAGCTTTTTATCAGTTTAAAGTGCCTGAATCGGCTTACTTTCAAGAATACAACGTCGGCTATTCTCATCTATCAAACGGTAAAGCCGATCAGGATTCTCGGTCTGTCGACGCCATAACAGCAGATTTGCGAGGCGGTGAGCGTGTTAAAAAGCTTGATATCTATTTTACAGTGCGTCTGCAGTTTCAGTTTAACCAAGACGAGACAAATAAGGACATCGTCGACTATTATGGGCCCATGAGTCTGAAAGTCTACTTTGACCGAGTTGCTGAAAAAGTTTTCAATGGCGAAGAGCTTTATTTTGAATATTACAATGGCGGAAAGTTTGCCGAGAATTTTTCACGGAGTTCCTACCGTGTCAGCTTACGCGCCCAGCCTTGGGATAATAAAAGTAAACTTAAGTTATTTCTTCAGTATTTTAACGGTTACGCCGAAAAACTAAGTTCGTACGATCAAAAAGACGAAACGGACCGATTTTGGTTATCGCTTGTCGGAATCTGAGTTTTTTA
>JANPAD010000301.1:0-4070 GCA_031429735.1 Bdellovibrio sp.
CACGAATTTGGGACTGCGGACTCGTCAGTCCCTTCTCGATAAAGTTCCAAGCCACCTCGGCTCCGCCGGCCGGCGCAACCTGAAGCTGTGCAAACTTCACTGCACCCATCAGCAAATCAATTTGCTCGTCCGTCGCGTTTGAAACATTTTTGAGTTTCAACCTCATTTGCTCGGCATAGGGCGAAACAAGCAAAAAAGAACCGAACGAAAACATGTATGGCGTATAAACCGAAACCGATCGTGACGTCCGTGAAGCTGTCTCGTAATACCTGAGCGCATCGGGCCACTTGTACAGCGAAACGGAGCAGCGCGCGGCAGCCATTGAAATATCAACGGGCAAACTCCGCTTCGGACAGCTAGCGGCAAGTGCCGAGCAGGCCTCGTATTGCCCGCGTGAAGCCAGCGCTTCTAAGTAGTCAGCAAAACCATCATCGTTGCAATCGGTCGTACGTGTGCGAAGAATAGCCGCGTAACGCCGGTGTATAGCACGTAGTTTTGCGGCCCAGCTCTGCGCCATCTTTTTTGTTTGAATAAATTCTTCAGTCGGTTTGTCTTGAGAGGGCGGTTCTTCAAGAACACCTTCGGAATTGAAAACGGGCGCAGGCGTCAGATCTAAAACCGTATTTGAGCTGACAGGTCTTGGCGTCTCTTTAAGCCGCTCTTCAAAAAAAAGACTTTGTGCCTGCACAAGGCCGGCACATAAAAATATTAAAAAAGAAATTAAACTAGTTTTTGCCAGTTGAACCAAAACCACCGGCTCCGCGCTCGGTATCGGATAAGTTTTCAGACAATTCAAAAGTGGCTTGGTAAATCGGACAAACAACAAATTGAGCACAACGTTCTTGATCGTTGATCAAAATATCTTCCTGCCCAAGGTTGATCACGATCACTTTTACTTCACCGCGGTAGTCAGCATCAATTGTGCCCGGCGTGTTCAAAAGAGTCAGACCTTGTTTTGCGGCCCAGCCGCTACGAGGTCGCGCCTGAATTTCATAGCCCAACGGAATTTCAAAAGAAAGACCTGTCGGAATCATGGCACGCTCGCCTTTTTTCAAAGTCATCGGCTGACCTTGCAATTGCGCGCGTACATCGAAGCCGCTCGCGCCCGCCGACTGATACATCGGAAGTTCGCCTTTAAAATGAGACCAAGTTTTGATTTTAACTTTCATGACGCCCCCCGAAGCATATGTGGATATTATGAGTTGCGATCGGCCTGCAGATCAACGCCGAACTGCTTTCTACAAATCGCGTCTAATCATTTAAGATAATGCTTAAAACCAGCTTCAGAGAGGTTTTTTCGGCTGCGGTGAGGTCATACTTTTTAGGCATTTCGCCAGAATCAATTAAATCGTTAATCTTGGTGTAACGAGCAGGATCCTGCAACCAAGCTTTCAGCTTCTGACGGTTATCAAACGGAATAGCCGGCCCTTTGCTGTCTGCCCTGTGGCAGCCGATACATCGGCCAAAAGTCGAAACTTCCTGACGGTTGTCGTTTAGCTGCGGCCAAGTGAACTTTAGTGCCTCTTGACCTGTTGTTTGCCACTCTTTAAGACTGGCTGCTTTCAACTGCCTACAACTGAAAATAGCCCAAGTGAGGCCACCATCGAGGTTTTGAATTCTCGGTTTAAGCTCAGCAAAAACTTCCGGAAACAGTTCCAGCATCTGGGTTGAGATGTCCATCCCAATATTAGTCGGAGTTGAAATGCCATAGGCAAATAAACCATTCGAAGATTGATATGAACGGTATTTAAAGCCCATGTTTTCAAGCAGGTAACGCAGATCACCTATGATGAAACTTTCATTATCCAATCGCGACTCGGCACTGATATTTCTAACTGTGCTATTGAAAATGCTTTGGTACAACTGCGTCAGGTACGCCGTTTTTATCTGCCTAACTACAACTGAGTTAGCCTTCACATCAACGTATTGTTCTGGAGCCAAATTGTTCAAAGCAGCAGGCAAAAAACTGCTAAGCGGAGATGATTCATCTTTGTAAGACTCTGGATCACTGCAGCTCTTCGCAGCTGCAATCAGAGCATAACGGTAAGGCCACAGTATCGTTTTAACTTTTTTAAGGTCCTGCAACAGAGCGTGCGTATTTAAACCTTTAACAAGCAACGTAACACGGTCGTTGCCGATGATACGTCCATCACTCTCACGTACCTGGCTTAAAAACTTGTACACGCCGGTTTGATTCGATGTTTTTAAAAAGTTTGTAAAAGCAGTTTCTTCGGCATCACTTGAAGTAAAACCTGCGAATGAGCCGTAATTCTGCGGCCAAAGATCGTAAGGAAGCCAAACCGGACGTAAAGAGTTGCCGTGGCAGACCGCACACTTGCCCGGGTTTAACTCAAAATTTTTACGGCCCTGTTCGAAGAAAATTTCGGCCGCGGTGTAATCGCCACGCTCTGGATTGTAAGACAAGATTTCAATATTGCGTTTTGCATTTTCGGCCGATTCTGCAAAAGCCATCAAAAGCCCTGCGTCGTGCAGAATGACCCGTGGTCTTTCAAGCGTTGAAGACTGAATACTGCCTGATGAGTGGACGAGAGCAGGCCTTTCGAAAACACTCGGATATTTTGAATTCAATCGGATTAAAAAATCTTCGTAATCAGCCGACTGATTATAAATTTCCTGAATTTGAGGTAATTTAAGTGAGGTGGCCGTTGGCAAAGCGCCATTACGGTAATTGGCCAGCCCCGCATCAACCGTAAAAAGATACGGGCCAAAAAGCTGCGCGACATCTGTAGAATCAGCCATGACGGCAGAGCCTGCAAATGTGTACACCGTAATTAAGAGTATTTTCGCTAATCTCACTACTAAGCACCTCGACGGGTGAGATTAACCAGCGGCCTAGGACGAAGCAAATAAATTCAGCTAGGCTCTGTCATTAGTGATTTTTATGAAAAAAATTTAAGAGCTCAATCAAGAGCTGATTGGGCTACAATAGTTGTAGGCGGCCTTATTTTGAACTGCCCGCCAAGTCGATATTAAGAACATTTGATGACTTAGTCGGATTACGTCCGACTTCGCCCTCAAAGTCGTCAATGCCGCAGTACTGGCTGGTAACACGGTCACAGTGATAAAGGCTGGCCGTCACTTTCAAACGCGAAGTAGATGATTTTAACTTAATTTCTCGGCTGACATCGAGCTTTTCACTCGTCGTAAAGTAATCGGTCAGTTTAATTTCACTGACCTGTTCCCATGAGGGGCCGACTTTTTCAAACAACGTAATTTTAGATGGCGCTTGTTTATTCAGTTTTTTGCCTGGTGGCAGAATAATATGACCACGTAATTGAATAACGTTAGTCGCGGCTACGGTCTGAAGTTTAATTTTTTCAACCGCTTCGATCTTAAGAAAGGGAAATAATACAATTACGATTAACAACCACAGATGCATTTTCACGGTTCTGATCACTTAGCGAAGTCGTAGTCGTTTAGCCATGCTTGGTGCTTCTTCAGTTCAGGACCCATCAGAACAACGGCCATTTTTGAAAGATCAAAGTATTCATCAATATAAGCCTGCATCGACTCAAGGCTGACTTTTTCGACCTCTTTGATAACGTGCTCAACAGAACGGTAGTTTTTAAAAATCATTTCGTTAATGCCCAATGAAGACATACGGTTCTCTATATCTTCAGATCCCATTAAAAGCTGTCCGCGAACCTGTGTCTTGAAAAGCTTAAGATCAGTGGCCCTGAAACCTTGCCTTTTGATTTTGAGCAATTCATCGCGAATAATTGCGACGACTTTTTTGACGTTCTTCGTGTCGGTTCCCGCATAAATCGTGAGGTTACCTGAATCGACATTCGTGTTCAGGCCCGAAAAGACCGTATAGGCCAAGCCCTGCTTTTCACGCACAGCCTGGTAAAGCCGCGAAGTCATTCCCCCGCCTAAGAGCGAATTCAAGATAAAGGCTTCAAAACGGTATTTGTCATGAAAGCTGGTCGCCGGCAGAGCCATCAGGATATGCGCTTGCTCCATATCTTTTTCAAAGATATCGCGGCAAACTTTCCAGCGAGGCGCCCGTCTTTTCGTAAGACCGGTGTACTTTTTACGGTTACGGAAAA
>JANPAD010000302.1:0-2706 GCA_031429735.1 Bdellovibrio sp.
CTTTTTCAAGGGCATTCGGATCATTGGGCGTCTGATGACTCTGGAGCAAGGCACGCAAAACCAGATTTAAGGGGACATCGTTATTACCGTTGTCTGTTTTTTTCAGGAGTTCAGACGAAAGATCCCATTCTTTATTTGTCATCTCCGAAACGTTAACCTCAGTCGAGATTGAAAAATTATTCGAATCAAAATCAGTATACAAAAAATGAGATTTCCAGTTTTCAAAAGGAATTCCCATCGTCTGCAGCAATTTTTTATTTTGCAGAACTTCATCAAGAGATTTCTCGATTGCCGCAAGCTGCACCGGATCCTGAAGAATCTTCTGAACCGGCGTATGATTGCCTCCCAAAACCGAAAGGACCAAGCCCGATCTTACAGAAATTTTAATTACGCCGGGTAAGTCGGCAGTTTCGAGGGTCACACCGGAATGAGGCGTCGACTTCTCGTTCCACGATGCGATGATACGCTCATTGTCTAAGCCTACTTTCGATTTATCAGCAAAGCCGATCAAAATTTTAAACCCGATGATGAGAACTCCGACTACAAAAGCGCCGCCCATTATTATTTTCAAATAAAGCGCGACCTCGCTCCATGAGACCGAAGGCTTACCTTGAACAAATTCGTATATCGTCACTCCGAATAGAGCCGCAAGACTGATAAAGCCGAAAAACATGTAAAATGCAAACAACCCGAGTGCCGCATCTTTCAGATACGGAGCCCCGTATTCACCCCAGATCCAGTAAATAACCAGCGTACTGACGAAGCCGCTCAAAAAGAAACGGAGATAAGGCGTCAATTGCGTCAACCGCTGATCGTTTTCTTTGAAGAGAAAGTGCATTCCTGCAAGAGTCAGCAAGCAGATCAGAAACGGAGCGAAGGTTTCAAGATGAATTTCACGGGCATTATTAAAGCGTGCCCCATAGTAAGAGAAAACCGCCGCCAAGACCCAAACCAGTTCAAAGTAAGAACCCAATGTTTTCATTATAGACCTTTACAACACCGATATTACCGCTTCGGCCACTTCAAAGGCCAAATCACGGGCCATTTCGGCTGATTTGTTTTTTGTTTTCAAAAGCTCCGGTAAATTAAAATGCTGACTTAAAGTTTCAAGGGCATTTTCTTTTTCACAGACTCTTAAAAAATCGAGCGACAGCACGTTTGTAGTACCTTCCCAAATCGAAAACACCTGTGCATCACGCAACAAACGAGGAATTCCGGTATTTTCGACGTAGCCGGCCCCGCCGAAGCATTCAACCACCTCACTGCAAACCGCCACGGACTTTTTCGCCGTGTACAGCTTCGCAATTGGCGTTAAGGCACGCAAAACACGCTTTTCGTTATCTGTGGCTAGACCCGCTTCATCGCGGCCCAAAAGCTCAATCACGTGAAACGTCAGTTTGAAACTTTTTTTAAAGGTCATTTCAAGATCGTTTAAAGTTTTGCGGTGCAGGGCGTGTTCATTTAAATAGGCCCCGAAAGCTTTGCGTTTGGTTGAATAATTCTGTGCTAAATCAAGCGCGCGGCGCATATGCCCTAAAGAGCAAACCGAATTGTACAGCCGTGTGATATTCAAAACACCGGCGATGGTTTTTACACCTTCACCCTCTTTGCCGATCAGGGTGGCTTTCGTGCCGCACAAAGAAAGTTCAGCGGTTGGCAAGGCGTCGGTGCCCAACTTGTTTTTAAGACGGTGCACTTCAATGTTGTTTTGTTCTAAATAAAAAAGTGAAAGACCTTTTTGAAAATCATCACCAGTTTTAATGCGCGCTAAGGTCAACGCCATTTGCGATGTTGTTGCCGATGTAAACCATTTAGTTCCGGTCAGGCTGTAACAGCCGTCAGGTCGTTTCTCTGCCACAGTGCTTGTTCCGCTGACATCAGAACCGCCGGTTCGTTCGGTCATCCATTGACCCGAGGTCCAAAACTTTTGCGGATCACGTGAAGTTAAGTTATCGAACGAAGTTTTAAGATGTGCCGGTCCATACAGCTCAAGCGTTCGAGCGGCTCCGTCGGTCATGGCGAGCGGGCACGAAAAAAATGCACTCGATGGATGGTACAAATACAGCAAAGCCATTTGATACACGCGTGTAAATTCACCGAATTTTCTTTCATAGGCGGTTGCAACGATACCTTCAGCAGCCGCGGCTTTTTCAAGCGATTTCCAACCGTCAGATAAATTAATTCGATCGATCCGGCGACCCCATTCGTCAAACTGTTCAAGCGTGGGCTTATTGGCTTCAGCCTGCTCGGACCACATCAGCCATTCACCGGCCGCTTTTCGGCCAACCCTTGTTAAATGGGCGGTTATTTCAGATTTGGCCGAATCCGGTAAAATTTTATCCAAATAGGTCCGCAAAACTTCGTCTGACGTAAATGTGTTTTCAAGCTGAGGGCCTGTCTGAAAAAAATCCGGTTGAATCATGCGTCACCTATTCAAGTTTTAAGAGTTTTTTAATGTCAGGCTCAATAGATGAAGGTCCTTTAATTGAAGAGTATCGTTCAATGACTTGACCCGACTGATTGATCAGAAATTTATTGAAGTTCCAGCTGATATCGCCTTCAAATCCCTTTTGGGACTTAAGCCATTTGTACAACGGAACAGCGGCGTCTCCGTTCACATCGACTTTGCCGAACACTGGAAATTCAACCCCGTAAGTCAACTTGCAAAACTTTTGAATTTCTTTGTTCGTGCCGGGTTCTTGACCG
>JANPAD010000303.1:0-13653 GCA_031429735.1 Bdellovibrio sp.
GTTTGAATTTGTAAACGTTGTCGAAGGCTTTCAGGATGATGCCTTTTAATTTCGCGTCGACATCATGCTCTTCCCAAAAGAAAGACATAATATCTTGCACCCATTCAAAGTAAGAAACGATAACGCCACCGCCATTGGCAATGACGTCCGGAGCTATGAAGATTCCGCGTTTGTCTAAAATTTTTGTCGCGGCATTCGTCAACGGACCGTTCGCACCTTCAACAATAATTTTAGCTTTAATTTTTTCAGCATTGTGTGTGTCAATTTGTCCTTCAAGCGCGCAAGGCAATAAAGCATCGCACTCAAGTTCAAGAAGTTGTTCGTTTGAAATCGGTTGTGTACCGGCAAAGTCTTTAACAAAACCTGTTGCTTTCACGTGCGCCATTAATTCAGGAACATTCAGGCCATCGCCGTTGAAGATACCGCCAGAAACGTCGCTGACAGCCAAGATACGCGCGCCACGTTCGAATGCGAATTTCGCCGCGAACGAACCCACGTTACCGAAACCCTGAACAACGATTGATGAACCGGCCATTTTCATTTGGTTAACTTCCATCGCGCGTTCGCAAATGTAGATAACGCCCAAACCTGTTGCATGGTTACGGCCCAATGAACCGCCGATTTCAACCGGCTTACCGGTCACAACTCCCGGTTGTGCGTAGCCGCCTTGTTCGTTTGAATAGGTGTCCATGAACCAAGCCATTGTTTGTGCGTCAGTGCCCACGTCAGGAGCCGGGATATCTTTTGTCGGGCCTACGAAAGAAGAAATTTCAGAAGTGTAACGACGAGTAAGGCCCTGTTTTTCAGCGCGTGAAAGTTTTGTCGGATCAACACAAACGCCGCCTTTAGCTCCGCCCAAAGGCAAACCTAAAACAGAGTTTTTGAAAGTCATGAGCGATGCAAGTCCGACAACTTCAGCTAAGTCGACGTTTTGGTGATAACGGATACCGCCCTTATAGGGGCCAAGAGTTGAGTTGTACTGAACGCGGTAACCGGTGAAAACTTTAACCGAGTGGTCGTCCATACGAACCGGAACACTCACTGTCAAACAACGGCGCGGGCGACGTAAACGTTCTGCAATGTTAGGATCGCAGTTAATAACTTTAGCAGCTTCGTCAAAAGTTTTGATCGCATTAACGAATAAAGGGCCATTGAGATGAGCTTCGGCACTCGAATGAAGATTGTCATGAACTGACATATAAAACTCCTTAATATTTAAGTGGTTTGAGTGTAGAAAACTGAGTATGCAAAGCCAAGTGAAAATATTTTGTTGTCTAGCGCTATTCGTCTCCGTTTTTACGTCGCTTTTGACTCAGGCAGCCGATCTCGGCTGGGATGTCGTCAAGAATGAAAAAATACATATTTTAGAGCAATCCAGTGCACAAGGAGAGGTCATATCATCGTATTTTCCGCTTGCGATCAATGTAGGACGTTGGCTTTATGACTGGGAGCCACCAACAGAGCTTAAAAATGCACCAAACAAAATCGAGCTCGAATCAGCACAAAACACGTCGCAATTGACACTGACCTTGCGCCATCTGTTCATTCACTTCGATTTGTCAGATACGAAGCACTTTCGCAAGGTGTGGTTTGAGCCTAAAAAGGGTCTGAAGTTTCGCGGTATATTCGGCATTCATGACTTTGTTAAAAAAAGACCGTTCGTGATTATCCGTATGGGTATTCACGGTAATGTCGACGAATTTACTGCCGAAAGATTTTTAGCAAAGGCCATTTATGAAAACTTAGATGCTAATTTTTTAATGCTTGAAAACCTCACGAGCCACGCGTTTCTGGCCAACAATACCGATTTTTCTTTCGGAGGTATTGATGAAGGTTTACAGACATTTTTCACGCTTCAAGAGATTCAAAAAAATCAGTTAAATGATATCGTTTCAAGTTATCATTTGGTCGGGCTTAGTCTCGGTGGGCACGGAGTTTTCGTAACAACCTTACTCGATCAGGCGAATGGCCAAAAAATTAAATCAGTTGTCGACTTTTGCCCCGTTATCAATTTGAAAGAAACACAGGATTTTCATCTCGCGCCGAGCCTTTCAAATCTTGGCGCCGATCTTTGGAACATGATGCGGCTGCAGTCTCTATACAAACGTCAGGGGCTCGAAAAAGAATTTAGCGGAATTTGGGAAAGTCTTTTTGATTTCAAACCGCGCTTCGTGCCGGCCATGATGCGCGTATTGAACCGCGACCGCAAAGTTCCGCTTTTGACTTTTGAGGACATGAATTCGTTGAACAAAAATATGCGTTGGCCGAAAGGTTTCGCCGAGCACTTGCAAAACTCCGCCTCCTTCGATGAACTCAATGAGTTCTGGGACCTCTACCAGGGAGTCAAAACTCCATTTACAATTTACACGACACCGAACGATTTGCTTGTGCCTAACGAGGTCAATTCTGAAAGAATTTTTACGGGCCGTCAGGCCGGTGACTTTTCAAGTCTTAAATATGTTCGGCTTGAAAAAGGTTTTCACTGCGGCATATCTTCTGTTTATAAGTGGGACTATGTTGTTGAACTGATGAGTCAAGGATTGAATCTATGAACTGTATAAACATCTTCGGAGTTGTAGTAACAGTGGTATTTTTGGTTGCTTGCAACTCGACGGCACCCAAACCTGCATCAATCAACAAGCTCTCGTTACAAAATATCAGCGGTATTGAAAACAAAGCCGAATTTCAACCCGTATGTCTGAATAAATCTCAATCAAAAGTTGCATTCGTTTACCTGCACGGTATGGATATTGCGGACGTATCCGGGCAAGAAAAAGCCAACCGAGAGAAGCTTTTCCGCATCGCGCAGAAACTTGAAATTTCGGTCGTTGTTCCGCGTGCAATATCGATTTGTCCCACAAGTCCGAATCAGGTTTGCTGGGGTTGGAAGTTTGACCAAGCCGAGCTGACGCAGATTAAAGAGCGTATCTCATCAGCAATTGGAACTTGTGGAGCCAAGAAAGTGATTGCGTTGGTTGGATTTTCAAACGGCGGTTATGCTGTGAATGCACTTCATAGTCGATGCGAGGCCGATGCGTTCGGAAAGTTAATTTCAATTGGTGCCATGCTGAATACGCCGGTCACAACTCTAAAATACAATCAAGGCTGCGCGGGGACGATATTACGGTTGATCGGCAAGCAAGATAACTTGAACAGTAATCTGGCGGCGGTCAAGCTTGTAACTGAAAACAATTTTGAAAAATTAATTCAGATTATTGAATTCGACGGTGGCCATGAAATCCCCGAATCGTTACTGCAAGAACAGTTGCAAATTAGACTTCTGCAAATCCATTAAGGTTTCAAAACGTAAACTTTAATGTGATCAGACTCCTGCGTCGTTAATGGTGCAAGGGGCTTATGTCCCGATGCAAACTGGTAAAGTGAAGATGAAGTAACCCCATTAGGTGCGACGGACAAATCCATTTTTGTGCCGGCTTTATTTGTGGCGTTTCGTATAGCTGTTAAGTTTGTCATCCAAGTGCCTCTGGTGACCTGCAGATGCAAGCTTGCTTGGCTGTAGTACGTTGCGCCGGAAGATAAAAAATTATTAGCGTACTGGCCTGAAGAATTATGACAGCTGTAACATCTTTTTTCGATGAGCGCGTTGACAGACTGGCCTGACGGGCCTATCGCGGCACGGAAGAACTCATCTTTTGTGAGAGATGCCGTTGGTTTTACTGAAAGTGTAATTTGACAGCTGGCGGTACCTTGGCTACCAGTCACGCTGGCTGAAACGGTGCGATTAGCCATGACAGCGGGCGCGATAGAGACTTTCGTTAAGCCATTTAAACTATAAGTGACGCCATCAAAAACTGCCGTCGACGGTTGAACTGTATATTGCGCCCATTGTAATTCAAGCATAACCGAATCACCCGGAACGGCCGCAACATTTGTGCTCGAAGATTTATTGGTAATCGTGCAACTAACAGTCGGAGTCGGAGCTGGAGCTGGAGTCGGAGCTGGAGCTGGAGCCGGAGCTGGAGCTGGAGCTGGAGCCGGAGCTGGAGCTGGTAATTCGAGGCTCAAAATCCAGTCACGTAGAATATTCAATTCGCTCGAACTTATTGCGGGACCGGACGGCGGCATTGAACCCGTTGTAATTTCTGACATCAGTGCGCTGCCGTTCGGATCTTGCGGGCGAATCCATCCGTCGCGCACCAGAGTGCTTAAATCTGTGATTTGATTTAGTCCGCCTTGACCTACAGAACCATGGCACGAGGCACATCGTTGAGAAAGAATTTTTTGGCTTTCCTGAGCCAAAGCGGGATCGCCGGGCAGAGTCAGGCTGGAACTGTCAATCATACTGGGATCGTCTAAATTCATTGTATTGAATTTACTTGAGCAGTTTTGAAAAAAAACAAGCCCAAATAAAACTGCAGTCGCAACAACGGCTAGTTTTAAAATTCTATTTTTCAAATTGATCCAATCCCCAAACAACCCAAGTCTCTGATTAGGTTATCAAAAACTTAATCTAATCAAAATTTAATTGAACGTGTGTCTCAACTTAAAACACCTGAAATACGAAATCGTTGTTCAAATGCAGAATGTAACTGTTCATGAACCGAAAATTTAATTTTTTGAATCGTGGAGCTGCGAAGACCAATAATCAGATTTCTGTGACAGCTCCGTAACATAAGACTTCACATCATTTTGTAAATTGACCGGTAGTCGCATGAACGGTTGCACATGCTCGACGGGAACGTAGCGAAAAGTAAAATTAATCCGGCGCGTTTCAAAGTCGGTCGCGTTCAAGTTTTTGAACTGAGCGCCTTTGTCTTCGACTCGCTGAACCCGGTGAAAGAGCTGCTTTTTAAATTTATCGCCGCCGAAGATTTGCAGTGAGCTATCATCAAGCCATTGCTGTAAGACCACATCGCTTTTTTGTTCTTTTCCTGCGCTTTTGACGAACTGAAAAAGGGCTCGTTCGCCGAAAGAAACCGAAGCCACCGGTCCGGGCTCGAAATCTTTATGTTCGCCCACGCGTGCGCAATCGTTGCGTGTTGAAACGCCATTGGCATCAGTCGAAATTTTATCACCATAAAAATTAATCAGGCAGGTATTCAAGTGCCACTTGTCCGGCACATCTTTTGGCGAAAATGTACGGTGCACCATTTGTTCGATTTCATAAACCATGCGGGCCAGAACATTCGGGTAAGCCTCGGCCGACACACAGCGGTTATGGATACCTTGCGGAGGATGATAATAATTCAAACAGGCAAACTGCCAGTTGCCCAACCAATAGACCGGGCGCAAAAGCGGGCGGTTGTCTTCGCCCTGCGGCGGAGGATTGGATTCAGAAAAACGCATCTCCCAGATAGGATAAAGCGTCGACAAATAGTTCAAGATCTCAGTTTTTTGAGTTTTTGAGACGTAATTCGGAAGATAAATCAGGTTTTGATATTGCGATAAGTTTCGCATATAGTGAACTTGCAATAGTGAGGTCGCCATGTCAAACACCATCAAATCTTTGAACGTTGATTCGAAAGTACGTCAATCGCTGATTGAAAAAGTTACTTTGTTTAAGGGTAAAAAGGTTCTCGTTATCGGTGATGTTGGCGTTGATGAATACATTATGGGCGCGGTTAAGCGCATTAGCCCTGAAGCACCGGTTCCGGTACTTGAGGTTGAAAGTGAAGACAAGCGTTTGGGGTTAGCAGCTAATGTGGCGCAAAACGTGGTCAGTCTTGGTGGCGAAGTTAGGCTTGTTTCGGTCACGGGTTCAGACGTAGGTGCAGAAATTCTGCACGATCTTCTTCATAAATCAAAGGTGACCTCTGAGTTTTTAGTTAAAGATGATGCGCGCGCCACCACACGTAAAACACGTGTGATGACAGGGCAGCATCACCTTGTTCGCGTTGATCACGAAGTTCGTAAGAATCTATCTGAAGCGACTGAAAAAAAATTATTGGCGGTTCTTGAAAAAAACATGACTGATGTTGATGTCATCGTACTTGAAGACTACGCAAAAGGCTTGCTGTCACTTTCACTGGTTGAAAAAATTCTTGAGCTCGCTAAAAAATACCAAAAATTCGTGATGGTCGATCCGCACCAGACGAAGTTCGCTGATTTCTATAAAGGCGTTGATTTAATCAAGCCGAATTACAGCGAAGCTTTGGCTTTGACAGGAATTCACGAAGACCATATCGATGACCCAGCAGAGCGTGTTTTGCATGTTGGGCAGACTTTGCAAAGAATGACGGGCGCAAAGCAAGTTGTTTTGACCCAAGGTAAAGACGGCATGACTATTTTCTCGCAAAACGAAGTCACGCGCGTTCCGACCTTTGCAAAAAAGGTGTTCGACGTAACGGGGGCGGGTGATACGGTTATCGCAGCTTTGGCACTTGGTGTAGCTGCAGGTTTACCGCTTTCTGAAGCCTGTATGATCGCGAACTTTGCAGCGGGTGTTGTGGTGGCGAAAGTCGGCTGCGTACCGTGTGAAGTAGCCGAGCTGATTACGTCGATCCATACATTAGGTCATTGATTCATCTAAAAGCTAACGCCTAAATGAAGTCCGACTAAAAACATTGAGCTGTCCAGAAGTTCGTCCTGCTTAGATGAAGCAGTCGTATCTTCGAAGGCATCTTGACGGCTATTCAATTTTGAACCGATCGGGTATTGCACTTTGTACCAGTCAAATCCGAATGTGAAGTTTTCCCACTGCCAGTCATTACCGAAACCTCCGACAAAGTAATCCACTTCACCGTTGATATAAGATTCGTGCGAAGTCGTATTGTATTTTCGATTGTAGTGAATTTCATTGTGGCTAAAGCCCAACCTCAAAAAAATCGAGTTACCCATAAAATATTTTAAGTGAAGTCCGATACCATTATTTGATTCAGTTTGTCGGAACCCATTATAGAAAATCGGGACCTGTGAAATGTTCTCCAGAACTCCAACAACTGAGCCGTAACGGCTAAATTCAAGCATGATCTGCAGATCCGGTTTTATAAAATAATTGGCATTAACGGTACCTCCGAAATGGGTGCCGGCAGTTGTTTCGACATAAAAGCTAACTGTTTTATTCTTACGGTTGAACGCACTTGTGTCTGTCGCAACTTTCGGTTCATCCGTCAGGTAGGGTGATTCGGGCGAAGCTTTCTCAGCGTTGGCCACCGTTGAAAATAGAAAGATCAGTAAAATGATCGTTGAGCTAAATCTTTGAGTCATAGGCGAAAGGTATATGAGTCTTGCTTGTTTAGGGAGGGTCAGCTCTTTTTTATGTAATTATTTTAGGCTTTTAGGTGATGGGCGGGAGGTGCTGAACGGTTGAAATAGACCTAATTGCCTCCCGAAACCGATGTCGATTCAAGGCTTTACATTCACGGTCATTTTATTTATAAAAGTGCTCTAACAAACGGGAATAAACCCAACTGCTGTAACAAGCAGAGCCCTAGATAAAGGGGCATAAGGAGCCTAGATGCCGACTTCAGAAGAAACGGTTACGACCGCCGCACCTCTTAATTTCTATTCATTCACGCTTGAGGGTCTTCAGGACTATCTCAAAAAATACGGTAAAGAAAAGTTTCGCGCGCAGCAAATCTTCAAGTGGGTTTACGAACAACGCGTAACTGATTTTGATCAGATGCTGAATCTTTCAAAAGATCTTCGCGCCGAACTAAAAAACCTGATTACCTTTGAACTTCCGCCGATCATCAAGCATTTGGTCAGCGTTGACGGTACCCAAAAGTTTTTATTCGATGTGCGTAACGGCAATTCGATTGAAGCGGTTATTATTCCGTCGGACGACCGCCTGACTTTATGTGTTTCGTCTGAAATCGGCTGCAACATGGGCTGCCATTTTTGCTTTACCGGCAAACAGAAACTGAAAAGACGTTTGGAAATTTCTGAAATCGTCGGTCAGTTCATGCAAGTGCAGGACATCCTGAAAAAAACGGGCCTACGTATTTCGAACATCGTGTTCATGGGCATGGGCGAACCGCTCGATAACTCGGACGCGGTTTTCGGTTCGATCGACGTGATTCACTCGCCTTGGGGTGTTAACCTGTCGCGCAAAAAAATTACGGTATCGACGTCAGGCCTTATTCCTGAAATGTATAAAATTGCTGACGCCAAAGTGCGTATGGCGGTAAGTCTTAACGGTTTCAATGACGAGGTTCGAAGCCAAGTCATGCCGATCAACAAAAAATATCCGCTGAAAGATTTATTGGACGAATGCCGCCGTTATTACAAAGCTACGGGCGACAGAATCACCATGGAGTACGTTCTGTTGAAAGGCGTAACTGATCAGCTTGATCATGCAAAGCAATTGGTTAAACTTCTTCGTGATGTCCCTTGTAAAATTAATTTAATTCCATTCAATGAACACCCGGGTTCGGGCTTTGAACGCCCGAGTGATGAAACCGTGCAGGCGTTTCATACCGAGTGCCATCGCTTAGGTGCGCAGGTACTTTTACGCCGTACCATGGGACGTGATATTTACGCAGCTTGCGGTCAGTTGACCACGAAAGTGGACCGCCCGGAAACGATGGATGTATCTAACTCAAAAATCGGAGGAACAAATGCGAGAAGTTTTAGTAGTGGGCAGCCTAGCCTATGATTCGGTTAAAACCCCATCAGGTACGGCAGCTAAGTCTTTAGGTGGTTCTGCAAATTATTTTTCAGTCGCAGCAAGCCTCTTTGCTCCGGTTCGTGTTGTTGGTGTTGTCGGCGAAGACTACTCAGCTGCTGATCGCCAAATTCTCGTCGACCGTAAAGTTGACCTCGCTGGGATGCAAACTGTTCCGGGTAAAACTTTTCACTGGGAAGGTACTTACGAGCACAATTTGAATGAAGCTCAAACTCTGAAGACTGAGTTGAACGTGTTCGCATCCTTCAACCCGAAATTGCCGAAAGAATATTGTACTTCAAGTTACGTGTTCTTGGCGAATATCGACCCAACATTACAACTTGAAGTTTTATCGCAAGTTGAAAAGCCTTTGTTTATTGGTATGGATTCAATGAATTACTGGATCGACTCGAAACAAGCAGAGCTTTTGAAAGTTTTGAAAAAAGTCGATATCGTCTTCATGAACGAAGCTGAAGCAAAAATGTTAACGCAGACTTTGAATAACACAACCGCCATTAAAAAAGTGGCTGAAATGGGCCCACGTTTCGTGGTTGTCAAAAAAGGCGAGTATGGTGCTACGATCTACTCAGCTGAACATGGTTTCTACCATGTGCCGGCTTTACCTGTTGAAAATGTCGTAGACCCGACCGGTGCGGGCGATAGTTTTGCCGGTGGTTTCTTCGGTGTCCTGGCCTCACGTATGGCTTCGGGTGTTGCTCCAGAATGGAACGATCTTAAACAAGCGGCTATGACCGGAACAGTTTTATCAAGTCAGACAATTCAAGACTTTAGTTTGAAAGCGTTGCTTAAAGTCGATAAGGGCTTATTTGAACAAAAGCTTTTGCAGTTACGCTCGATGATGAACTAGACCTAAGCCAAGCTTAAAGCTTGGCTTAAATATCTAAAAATACTCATGAATTCGATTTAAGTATTACGGGGTAAAACCCGATATTTAACTATATGAGTGGTTTCAAAAACAAAACTCCAGCAGAAGAATTGATTGAGTCTTTACTCAAAGATGTAGGCGAAGACTCGTCTGATCCGTTAAAGCTCAAGGCCGATGACGACAGCGAAGAAAGCTCTTCTGAAGACGACGCAATCTCTTTAGATGATGAAGACGCGGCCTTAGATGAAAACGACATTGCCGATTTCTTAGGTATGGGCAAAAATAAATCGGCCAATGCTTTAGCTGCGGGCTCGAGCTCAGATGATTTTGATAATAAAACCAAAACTGAATATGAAAAAACACGACTGACAGTCGGGTCATTTAGCGGTTTGAAGCTGAACCCTGATGAGCTACCGGATATTCCGGGAGCGATGGGTGCAATGCAGGCTTCCGATAATAATGCGACCGTTGTGAAAATGGATGATCTGACTTCAGCACTGCCGCCCTCGGACAGTATGGTGACGAAACCCATGGCCAACGATTACAAGGGTGCGGATGTCATTCGTCTTGAGTCGCCAAACCGAATTCCGTCAGAATCTTACGGCGATTCAGAAAAAACCGTGGCCGTTGCTGGCTATCAAGTTCGGCGCGATGATAACTACGATGACCGTGTCAAAGTCAGCGTTGGTCAACAGGGTCGTTCAACGGGTTATGCAACCTGGGGCGCATCAGGTTCGGCTGAGTCTAACTTGGCTCATGCAGATAACTTGCGAATTGCTCAAGAAAAAATTCTTGAACTCGAAAGCGAAAACGAAAAACTTCGTTTACAAAACGAAGAACTCATGGCGGCTTCTGAGATTATTAAAGAACGTTCAGATCTTCTTTCGTCACAGGTATCCGATTACAAAAATGACCGTGACGGCCTTGAAGAGTCTTTTAAAAATGAAACCGTCTTATTGAAGAATCATTTGGCTAAAAAAGACAGTGAATTACAAAAAGCTGTGTTGAAAGCGGATGAGCTTGAATCGCGTCTTAAATTCGATATGAAGAAAATTCGCGTACGAGAGCGCGAGCTTGAAAACAGGCTTGAGCTGATCCGTGCCGAGAAAAATGCGATCGTTAAAAATAAAGACGAACAGATACTTGATTTACGCCGCAAAATGGACGTCCTGCAAATGGAAGTCGAAAGCTATCGTCAAAAGTGTGTTGAGTTGAATAAATCGATCGAGATGAATCAAGAATCGTTTAAGCGAACAACGCGCGCCTTACGTTTAGCAATGGCCAACTTGGAATTACAAGAAGAAAACAAGGTTCCTCTGAAAAAGGCCGAGTAGGTCATTATGTCAGAGGTTACATCCACCACCACCCAACCGCCGGCCCCCAAAAAAATAAAACTTGTTTTGAGTGACCTGCATTTGGGTAAAGGCCGTTATCTTGAAAACGGCAGCCTGAACGCCTTAGAAGAATTTTACTACGCTGAAAAACTGGTTGAATTTATTCAGTACTATTCAAGCGGTGCCTACCGCGATTACCAAGTCGAAATTATTGTGAACGGCGACTTTCTTAATTTTATCTCGGTTGATTACCGCGGGCATTTTTTGACCGTCGTCACCGAAACAATTGCCCTTGAAATGCTGAAGTCAGTTTTAAAAGGGCATCCGCAGGTTTTCAAAGCCATGGGTGATTTTTTGGCGCAGCCGAACCGTAAGATTACTTACGTGATCGGTAATCATGATCAAGCCATGATGTTTCAGGCCTGTCGTGATCATCTGGATCAGGTTGTCGGCTATCCTTTACAATATAAAAATATTATTTACTATTTTGACGGTGTTCATATTGAACATGGCCATATGCACGAAGCCGCCAATCGTATGGATCCGAAAAAGTTTTTTTTAAAGCAGGGTTTACCTGAGCCGATTTTGAATTTACCTTGGGGATCGCACTTTTTTGTCGAGCTGGTTTTGAAAATTAAAGAGAAGTACCCGCACGTAGATAAGGTTCGTCCCTTCGGTCAGATGATCCGCTGGTCATTATTTAATGAAACCAGTCTGACACTCCGAGCCTTCGTTGAGCTGTTTAAATATATTTACAAGATTTCATTCGATACCGAATCGCGTTTTCAATGGAGTTTACGAAAACTCTTGAAAATAGTTTTTGAAAACGCGGTGTTTCCGGATTTAAGCACAGCGGCGAAAAGAATTTTAAACGATGCGCGAGTGCACACCGTCATTTTCGGACATTCGCATGTTTATGAGTACCGCCAATGGGGACCGCAAAAAGAGTACTTTAATACGGGCACATGGACTGAACTAACGTCGTTAGACATTGCATCGTTGGGCAAAATTACGAAATTAACTTACGTTTTGCTTGAATATGCGGACCAGGATTCTCGACCTAGGGGCAGGTTGAAAGAATGGAAGGGTTTTCATCGAATTGAAGAAGACGTTGCCATTGCCTAGAAAACTTGGGCGGGGCTTGTAAGCTTTTAAATGTTCGGCCATAATATCGATATAGAGGTTTAATAAAAAATGTCTGATTCTGCTGATAAAACAAGTGTGATATCAACTGAGACCTTTAAAGGTAAGTTGAAGGCGGCTGATGAAGCTCCGCCCGCTATTGTTGTGTTGGTCGGACCGCAGGGTTACGTCGGTAAACAATGGCTGCTGACCAGGACTGACATGACAATCGGACGCTCTGTCGAAACTGAAGTTTATGTTTCAGACGGCTCGCTCAGCCGTTCGCATGCAAGATTCGAAGTATCCGGTAATGACATTTTCATTATCGACTTAGGTTCAACAAATAAAACAGTTGTGAATGGCGTTGTTTTGCCAGCCATGACGAAAAGAAAACTTTTCAATAACGACCAAATCAAAACCGGTAATATTATTTTTAAGTTTCTTGAAAAAGGAAACCTCGAATCGATTTCAAACCAGCAGGTTTTTGAAAAAGCTCAGAAAGATGCGTTAACCGGCGCTTACAGTAAAGGTGCACTATTAGTGAAAGGCCCTGAAGCCGTGACCCGTTCGCAGGTTTTAAGTGAGCCGTTATCGGTTATTACTTTCGACCTCGATCATTTTAAAAATATCAATGATACCTACGGCCATCCGGGCGGTGACTACGTTTTAAAAGAAATCGGTCACCTGATGCAGGCCAAGCTTGTGCGTTCGAACGATTACTTTGCCCGTTACGGTGGTGAAGAGTTCGTTATTATTCTTCCGGCAACGACCCTGAAGACCGCTCAAGAAGTGGCGGAACGCATCCGCCATACTGTCGAAACACATTTATTCGTCTACGAAAATAAAAAAGTTAAAGTGACCATATCCATCGGTGTTTCTTCAATCGTACCTAGCGACACGTGGGATAAAATGTACAACCGCGCCGACCAAGCGCTGTACAGAAGTAAGCAGACGGGCCGCAACCGCGTGACCGTGGCGGCTTAGGCCATGGAAAACCTCACACATATTGAACGCAATGAGGCCTACCAGATTCTGAGTCGGGTGGCCGCTGGACGTGCCGAAATCGCTTTTAAAATTAAGGATATGGCGCAGATTTATAAAACAGCGATCGTCAAAAACGGGACCCGTCGGCATTTCAGTATTGAAAGCAAAAACGTGAATCTCGAAGCGGATGATGAAGTCACCTTCAAAATCTTGGTTCAAGACAAACTCTATTTCTTGAAAACGAATATTAAAAAGGCGACGCAGTATTTCTATTTCGATCAACTCGGAGAGATGTTCGAGTTGGTTCGCAGAAGAAAGCGCCGTTTCGCAATTCCGACTCATTGGAGTCAATCTGCACGCATGCAGCCTGTGTCCAACGCCAACGACTCTAAGTCGCCGATCACGGTACTGGATATCTCGCGTGCCGGTATGCGCCTAACTGTTAAATCAGACATACCTCGCTATGAGGCGGGGCAGTATGTTAATTTATATTTCAAGATCTACAGACGTTCTGAGATTTTAGTGAAGTCAAAAGTCATCCATGTGAAGAAATCATCACAGGGTGGAGCGACCATCGGGCTCGAATTCGCAGACAACTCAATTTTGATTGCTAATAAAATTCAGAATGTTTGCGATGACTTAGCCTTCTTTTACGCCGCTGCAGTTTGAACTATTAAATTGTCTTATAGTGACTATAATCAAAATCTTGAAAAACTCAATAAAATCATATATTTAGAGCCAGTTTAGCACTTGTTTTGTGG
>JANPAD010000304.1:0-4011 GCA_031429735.1 Bdellovibrio sp.
AAGACGGGGCGCCGTCCGCTGCCAAAATTGAAGAGATCGTTAACGCTCTGAAAGAGACTAAGTTCAGCCGGGCTGATCTTATCGTTGAGCAGCCCGTAGATGGCATGATCAGCGAGCAACCGGAATTTACCATTAAAGGTCAGCTTACCGGAGCTGATGCCAAGCTTTTAATAAACGGAGAGTTAGCCGTCTTAGAAGAGGGATACAGTTTTAATAAAAAAATTAATTTGCAACCGGGTTCAAATCTGATTGTTTTCCAGCTTATCCGAAGTGATGCAAGTGTGCAGTTCATGCGTAGAACCATACGTTTACAGGCAGGCAAATGACGATTCGGGTAAAGACCATTTCAGCCCTCGTTATTTTGTCTGTTTTAGGGGTTTTGATTTCGACAAGCCTCGTGCTTCAACGGGCCATAGCAGACAAAAGAAGTTACGCTACGGAACTCAATTCAATTTTGGCCCCGCAGCTGCGCTCTGCAGTTGATGTTAAAATTGGTGATTTGTTACAACGGCTTGAAGAGTTTGACGAACGCAAATCCAACTCAACTTTAACACAAATTAAAAATATTCCCGGAATTAGCGCTCTATTTTTTGCAGATAAAAATAAAAAAATTATTTTTATACAATTTGACACCAGCCAAAAATTGGAAACCGTCAGACAGTCAGTCGAAAAGCTAAATTTGATGAGTGTGTCCGGAGTTGAAGAGGGAAAATTAACCTATATGACCTCGCAGACGTTTTTGTTCAACACCAGATCCAATCGCTTAATTGGTGTTGTCTTGAGCGCGGAATTTATGAGCTCTGCATTTGAACAAGCCCGCGGCAAAGACTCCTATATTACAAACTCAACCGGTCAGGTATTATTCAAAAGTCAAACAACCTCAGAACTCATTGACCATAGTTTTCCAATAGATAATTTAAATAAAACCGGAGCTGACACAATAGCCACCGAAGTCAAAACCACGGGTGACGAAGTGAAGTCGGTGTCCTTTTCAAAACTTAAGAACTTAAAAGACTCTTATGTGACGATATTTTCGGAGAAAGCTGCATGGAAAAACCTAGCCGCACCCATCGTCAAATCTTCGGTTTCACTGATCGTAATTTTAATTTTGATTTCTGTCCTATTCGCTTTTTCGATTTCAAGTTCGCTCGCTAGGCCTATTGAGAGAATTTCTGAAGAAACCGCAAAGATCGGTATTGGCGAATGGAATCCAATAACAGTTGATGGCTCTTCAGTTGAAGTTTCTAAATTGGCATCGGCCTTTAATAATATGATCGGAAACTTAAAAAAGCGTGAAGGTGAACTTAAGGTCGCCAATAGTAAGCTGATCCAATCCGAAAGTCTGGCTGCGGTAGGGCGTATCGGGGCCGGTGTTGCGCACGAAGTAAAAAACCCACTCTCCTCAATATTAAGCTACTGTCAACTGCTGGAAATTCAACTTAAGACATCCGAACTGACTCCGGAAAAAACTGAAAAAATTAAAAATTATAATAAAATGATAATGGACGACACTCGTCGTGCTAGTCGGATTATATCGGATCTATTAACTTTTTCGAGACAAAAAGAATTGCTGTTTTCCAAAGTGAGTTTAAAAAATTTTTTGCAAGAAGCCGAGCCTAAGTTAAGAGCTTTTTGCGAAACCGCCGGGGTCAGTTTTAAAATAGTTGATGCGAGTCTGTCAGACACTACAAACATCGACATTGATACCGATCAGATCTATCAAGTTCTCTTCAATTTAGTACAGAATGCAGTATATGCTCTTAAAGAAAATCAAACCGTCGAAAAAATAATTGAAGTTTCCTGTAAAATTTCAGGAAATCAGGTGTCGATTTCTGTTAAGGACAGCGGCAAAGGAATTGCTGAAGAAAATTTAGGAAAGATTTTTGAACCTTTTTTCTCGACTAAAGGTATCGGCGAGGGGTCGGGCTTAGGTTTGGCTATTTGTTATGGAATTATGCAAAAGCATAACGGAAGTATTTCGGTTAAATCTGTTCCAGGTTTGGGAACGACCTTTGACCTCATGCTTCCTGTTCAGTCTTAAGGCTGCATTTATTTGAAAGTACCGTAAAGAGGATAAAGATTATTCGGGTATTTTAAAGATTCTTAATCAAATCCAGAATTTTATATTTATAAGGGCTGTAAGGGGGCATTAAAATCTTGCGCATAAAGCTAAAGTAGCGGCTTTCAATAACGGCGCGCGCGTGACTCATTTCAAGGAAGCCATGATAGCCGTGATATTCGCCTGAACCGCTGTGGCCCACGCCGCCGAAAGGCAGGTTGTGGTTACCGAATTGCACCAGCACGCTGTTAATGCCGACACCGCCTGAAGGAAATTTGTTCAAGATCTGATTCACCCGGGTTTTGTTATTTGAAAATATATAAAATGAAAGCGGTTTTTCGTAAGCGCCGATAACGGCGTCGATCTCATCGATATTTTTATACTTGAGGTATGGTAAGACGGGGCCAAAGACTTCGTCTTGCATGGCCGGGTGAGATGTATTTTTAATTTCAACCAATTCAAGTGTCTGTCTATTCAAATCAACTGGGGAGTTCAGCATATTTTGCAAACGCTCTTGATGGCGCGGGGAAATAATGCGGCCTTTATTTTCTTTGTCGAAACCGGCCGATAAGGTTCGGATTTTTTGCACAAGAGTATCAGCGACCGATTCATGAACTAAAAGATAGTCGGGTGCAACGCACGTTTGCGCGCGGTTCAGGTATTTACCCCAAAAGATTTTGTCAGCTGCTTCGTCGAGATTAGCGGTTTCGTCAATGATGGTAGGTGACTTTCCGCCAAGTTCGAGCGTTGTCGGAATAAGTTTATCTGCGCAAGCTTTTGCGATAATGCGTCCCACAGTCGTTGAACCGGTAAAAAACACGTGATCAAATCGGTATTGCAAAAGCTCTTCGGTTTTTTCTTTAGCTCCAAGTTCAACTCGGACTTCGTCCAGGCTAAAAATCGACTCGGCCATTCTGTGAATTAGCATCGATGTGTGCGGCGTTAGTTCAGAAGGTTTAATGACCACCGTATTGCCGGCCGCTAAAGCCGACACCAAAGGAACTATGGCCAAATTAAATGGGTAGTTCCAAGGAGCAATGACCAGCACAACACCTTTGTTTTCGCGACGAATGGTGCTTTTGTGGCCTATTAATGCCATCGGTGTAGGCACGCATTGTGGGCGCATCCATTTTTTCAGATTCTTAATGGCGTATTTAATTTCTGTTATGACCGGAAAGATTTCAGAAATGGTGGTTTCGAAACGCGGCTTATTAAAATCCGCTTCAAGAGCTTTTAAAATTTCTTCTTCGTGAGTTTTTACCCAGTTCAGCAGTTTTTGTAAACGCGCGATACGGTCTTGTGGAGTATCGAGTCTGAACTGTTGTGCTTTTTTCTTAAGTTCTTCGAAACTATTCTGTGTCATATTCAAATATCTTTAAAGTTGTAAAGCTTATGATCCATTAAATGGCTCGGTTTTGCATTTTGAAGTGCATTTGAAAATGAGGCCCCAATGTGCGGAATATCTTTTTCAAGTTCTTGAATAAGTTTTTTCATTTTTTTGCGTTTCAAGCCTTCTTGTGACCCGCAAAGATTACACGGGATAACCGGAAAATTCCAGATTTTGGAAAGCTCTATCAGATCCTTTTCAGCCACAAATACCATCGGACGGATAATCGTATTGCGGTCGTCGTCTGATTTAAGTTTTGGAGGCATGGTTGAAAGTTGGCCTACGTAGAATAAATTAAGCAATGTCGTTTCTATCACGTCGTCGCGGTGGTGGCCTAGTGCCATTTTTGAGAACTTCTTATCATATGCATAATCATATAGAATTGCACGGCGCAGTTTCGAGCAAAGCGAACAATAAACGCCGTCTTTGATTTTGTCCTTTCGAAGCGCAAGGGCGTCCTTTGGACCGAGGCCCGCGTACATTAGGAGCCCAATGGCTGTAGTCATGTGGGCGGGTAGTACCGCGAGCACGGCATGCCGTTCCTCGTCACTCCAAGGTCGGTTGG
>JANPAD010000305.1:0-6131 GCA_031429735.1 Bdellovibrio sp.
AACTGAATTACTTCCCAGCCGCCCATAATCGGCACACACAAAAATAAAGTGACGGCTGGTATAAACCGCTGCGAGTACCTTAAAGAGCCATGCCCAGGCAACAATCGGTATAGATCAAACAAAGTATAACCGAAAAATTTAACGTCATACATCAGAAATGAAACTAGAAAAGCAGCAACAAAAAAATAGACGGCTTGTTTTCGACGTGGCCCGGCAAAAACACCTACAATGGCCAGTAAGAAAAATACAATACCAACATGGCCGTATAAATTGAGACCTCTTTCGAATTTGAAAAATTCATCTGAAAATGGCACGAGTCCAAAAAAGTTGATTAATGAAAAATCGTAAACAAGTGGTTCTACAGTTATAAGAGTGCGAAAGCTATTGCGTACCAATACCCACTGTTCAAACAAAATAGGAGAAAGAAGAAGTACGCTGATAAGCCCTACCAGGAGAACAACCATTACCCGCTTTTTTAGCCATTCGAGCATTCCTGATAGCAGGCCTTTGTCGCTGTTTATAAAACTTGTCGGATTTGGCGCAAAAACAAGTAAAAAAAGCAACACCACAGATGTAAGAGTCGTCATTTCAATACCGTCAAACCGGCAGGTTAACAGCTGTTCGAAAACTGCTAAAAGCAAAATGCAAAAATACCATTTTGGATTTTTATCAAATTCAATTAGGCTAGCAAACGCAATGAGCGACCAAATATAAACTGGATTAATGACTTGGTCGTAGTAATAGCCCACAAATATTCCGCTGAAGGTCCAAAAAATACTGGCGATAAATGTGGCTTGATTCGAGTAACCAAATATTTTTTTAAGACTCCAAAAACTGCCTACTCCAGATATGAACATTGTAATAGAAGCCATTAAAACCATGACATCCATGACATTGAGCCATGGCAAAAATATAATTGAACGTATGTCGTAAGAACCTACAAATAGAAGTGGTAACCCGGTATAAATTTGTGAAAACCACATCGGCAAATGACCCATCAAAAGATTTCTTTTAATTTCACTCAACAAAGTGTAGGTAAAATTGAATGGATCTGAATTAATTCCAAATGTGATGTCCATTACGCGATACAGCAAGATATGAAGACAACTGAATGCAAAGTAAAATAAGCCAACTTTTACGTAAATATTATTTTTTAGAGCCATCTAAACAAGTTATTACACTAAAATTTAAATATCACTTAATATTTAATCAGTAAAAAACATATCTTGCCTGAGTGTTCAAATGCTGGGCACACAATTTAGCTCAATTTAACAACTTAATATCTGGACACCCATAGACATATATAGAAACTTAAGACTATGAATTTACAAAAAACGAGCTCTGAACCTGATACGACACCACTCCCTATCTGTCCGATTTGTTCTGGAGACCATATTTCAAAAATTTCAGAAGTGGCTGGATTTGAAGTTTTCAATTGCGCGACTTGTGATCTAAAGTGGGTTCAAAACGCATCTGCTGAACAAGTAAAAGCATTCTATGATTCAACTTATTATCAAGGAAATGTCGGCTACACTAACTACATGAATGACGAATCTAATATTCGAATTAATGCACGTGAGCTACTTGATTCGATTGAAGGTTTTAAAAAACCCGGCGCCTTATTGCTCGATATTGGCTGCGCACACGGATTTTTATTAGATGAAGCTCGCAAAACCGGGTGGGACACAAAAGGTATTGAAATATCGCATGAGGCTAGCAACTATGCCAAAAACCAACTTGGACTGGACGTCTTCTGTGGTGAGCTTTTTGATGCATCTTTCGCTGAAAACAGCTTCGATGCAGTCACAATTATCGGCTCGATTGAACATTTGATTCAACCTCTTGAATACATAAGTAAAATATTTCACGTATTAAAACCTGGTGGCTATTTAATATTAACAACAATCGACACAAAGGGATTAATCCCAATTTACCGGCTGAAGCCTCCAGAGCATCTTTTTTATTTTTCGGCTCAGAATTTGAAAAAAGCGTGTGCTGATCGAGGTTTTCTTGTTAAAAACAGCTGCACATACTGGAAAACGTATCAATTTGCGGAGGCCCTGACTTTATTATTTAGAGCCTTGTTGCCTCAACTAGAATGGTCGGTTTTTCACAAAACAAATCTGTTAAATTTTAACATTAAACTGCCGACCAATGAATTTATTCTTACTCTACAGAAACCCAAATAACCTATAAATTAGAATCGTTATTGCCGTTTATCTAATTAAACAGATTCTTGGTTTTTTTAATTTCATCGACGAAGCTTTTGATCTGCGTTTGAACAAAATCAATTTTTTGAATAACTGAAGTGATATCTTTTTCTTTTTTCAGTGCAAATTTCACATCACGCAAAGCCTGTCGGGCGCCTTCGATTGAGAATTTATCGCGGTACAAAAGTTTACGAATTAGAAAGGCATTCTCGACATCTTTTTTCGTGTAAAGACGTTGATTATTAGAAGCTTTTTTAGGTTTTAAGATTTCAAACTCTTCTTCCCAATAGCGAAGAACGTATTGTTTGATGCCGAGCAAATCAGCTACATCGCCGATTTTGAAACCGAAACGATCCGGGATACCGGCTAACTCAGTTAAAAGCTCTTCATCCACCAGCACAGCCGGAAGCCTTGCAGACTCAGCTTTTTGTGCGCCCGTGGGCGCATCGCCGATAGCAGCTTTTAATTCTTTTTCAATTAAATCTTCACTTAGAAAAGAAGTGCTGTTGAGTGAAAGTTCAAATTCTGTCGGAGCATTCAACACCTGTTCGGCTTCGTTGATCAAAGTATTCAACTCTTCAGTAGAGGCCGTTGTTTCAACCATCCCATCAGAGCCTTGTGATGCTTGTGCTGTATTTTGAACGCTCACTTCTACATCTGCTGTTGAAACTATGTTTTGATTATTCATCGTCTTCCTCATCATCTTTTAAGTGAGCATAATCTTCACCATTCAACATGGCTTTCAGTACTTGGCTAGGTCTGAAAGTCAGAACCCGGCGGGCTGAAATTTTGATTTGCTCGCCTGTTTGCGGATTGCGACCGATGCGCTCGTTTTTACCACGAACAACAAAGTTGCCAAAGCCCGAAATTTTGACTTTTTCACCGTTTTGAAGTGTATGTTTCAATTCATTGAAAACAAGCTCAACAAGTTCGCTTGCTTCTTTTTTTGAGAACCCGATGGTCTCGTAAACTTTTTCAACAATGTCTGCTTTAGTGACTGTTGAATTACCGACATTCTGTCCTGCCATGAGAGGTCTTCTCCTTAAGATATAAAAATTTTAGCGCCTTCAGCCCAAGAATCAAGTTTCTCAAGCAAATCAGAGACTTAATGCATAGCGCAAAGCGCTTATAATCAGCGTAATTGTGCTTTCGCTGATTTTTGAGCGGCTTCAACGATCTTTTGACTCAATTGCTGCAACTCGGCTTCAGATAAAGCCTCATTTTGCCCTTGAAACAAAACCCGTAAAGCGACGGACTTCTGACCTTGCGGGAGTTTATCGCCTTCGTAAATATCGAATACGCTTAAGTGACTGATCGCGGCTCCACCCGCTTTTTTTGCTTCTTTCAATAAGTCTCCAACAACTTGCGATGATTCCATGACAAAAGCGAAGTCACGCTCAATCGGTTGAAGTTTAGAAAGAGATTTGAATTTTTGCGGACGAGGCTGACCTTTAAGAACAACATCAAGATCTAGTTCGGCAAACGCCACAGGTACTCGTACTTTTTCATCAGCCAGTAAACGCGGATGAGCCGTTCCGATGAAACCGACAACCTGTCCTTCAACAACAACTTGCGCCCATTGACCCAAGTGTAGGAATTCGGGCGAGCGTCCTTTCGTGACAAAGCTGTAAGCTGAAATCTGCATTGACTGAAACCACTTCTCTAAACTTGAACGAATCTGCATTACAAGTGGAGCTTGGGCCGAATGAAGACCGGATTCTTGGCCCCACTTAGCTAAGGCCAGTCTACGCGTTTCAGTAAAGCTTTCGGATTTCTTCGAAAACACCGAGCCCGTTTCGAAAAGCGCACTGTTGTTATTGCCGGCGCGAATGTTGCTCAGAGTATTCTGCCACAAGCCCACAAGTATTGACCGGCGCATGATATTCAACTCTTCACTCAATGGATTTAGAATTTTAACTCCCACTGCATCCATTCCCAGGCCGGTTTCTTTCAGCATTTGCAAGTCACCCAGCCATTTCGTTTCGGTCTGATCATTGGTGAAAGCGTAATTGAAAGCTTGGTTAAAGCCTTCTTGGCGCATGAACTGTGCGACCTTCTGATTTAAAAGATAACCCGCATCGTGCGCGATGGGTCCGCTGTGTAATGCCGGTATAGTTTCTTGAATATGTTCGTAGCCGTAAAGACGCGCGTACTCTTCAACGAGGTCCATATCTTGTTCAAGATCGAACCTGAAAACTGGCGGAGTCATAACGTAGTTGCCGCCACCTTTCGATTCAACCTGAATTTGTAAGCCCTTCATGTAATCTAAAAACTTTTTCTCATCCGCTACATAACCCAAACGGTCGCTGACCGTTTGGATATTAATCGTAATCGGTTTTTTAACAATCGGAGACGGGTGCACATCGTAAGCATCACCCAGCGCTTCACCACCCGCCACTTGCACAATCAGCAAAGCAGCGCGGTCCATAATTTTTGAAGCCGAGCTTGAATCTACACCTCGCGCAAAACGGTAAGCTGAATCTGTTTCAACACCGTGCTTACGCGAAGCTTTACGAACCGCCATACTTTGGAAATTAGCACTTTCTAAGAAAATATTTTGAGTCGTTTCACTGACACCCGAATTCAAACCACCGATGACGCCGGCTAAAGCGACCGCTTTATCTTTGTCACAGATCATCAGCTCTTCACCCGTCATAACCAAGTCTTGCTCTTTCAAGGTTTTGAATTTTTCATCTTTGTGCGCAGTACGAACGATCACTTGTGCGCCAGCCAGTTGGTCGGCGTCGAAGGCGTGTAAGGGTTGACCCATCTCAAGCATCACATAGTTTGTGACGTCGACCACATTGTTAATTGAATTCTGACCGACAGCTTCAAGGCGTTTCTTCAACCAATCAGGACTTGGGCCGATTTTTACCTTCGTGATGTAACGACCGGCATAGCGATGGCACTGCTGCGTATTCTGCACATCGAGTTTGATTTTCGACTTGGTCGATTCACTTGAAAACTTCGTTAAGACTTCAGGAGATTTAACAGGCTTACCTAAAACACAACCCAGCTCACGTGCTAAACCGAAGTGACTCAAACAGTCCGCACGGTTCGGGGTCACTTTCAATTCAAACGTCACGTCGTCAAGGCCCGCGTACTCTGCGTACGATGTTCCAACCTGTGCTGAAGCATCCAAAATAATAATGCCATCTGAAGTATCGGCTAAGCCCACTTCTTTGAATGAGCAAAGCATCCCAGAACTTTCAACGTCGCGGATTTTTGATTTTTTAATCGCAAAGTTACCCGGCAAAACCGCACCCGGCAATGCGACGACCACTTTATCGCCCTGTTTATGATTTTGCGCTCCGCAAACGATCTGCAATACCTGCCCGCCGCCGACGTCAACCTGACAAAGCGAAAGCTTATCCGCATTCGGATGTTTATCTTTTACTTGAATATGGCCGATGACCACGTTTTTTAAATCCTGGGCTTTGTTCGCCATTTCTTCGACTTCAAGTCCTGACTTCGTTAACAAATCGGCCAGAACATTCGGCGCCGCCGCGTATTCCGAAAGATCGATAAAATCATTGAGCCATTTAAGAGAAATTTTCATTGGGTTAAACCTTTAAAATTAAAATTGTTTCAAAAAGCGAACGTCGTTGGCCGGAAAGTGACGGATATCATCAACACCGTACTTAATGATGGCCATACGCTCGACACCGAAGCCAAACGCAAAACCCTGCCACTTCGGATATTCAACTTTGGCGTGTTCAAAAACTTTCGGGTTAATCAAGCCACAACCGCCAATTTCAATCCAGCCCGATTGTTTACACAAAGAACAACCTTTGCCTTTGCAAATCGGGCAAGAGCAATCGACTTCAGCCGAAGGCTCCGTGACCGGAAAGAAACTTGGACGGAAACGTGTTTTCAAATCGGCGCCGAAGAATTCTTTAACGAAGAAAGAAATAGTCCCTT
>JANPAD010000306.1:0-6213 GCA_031429735.1 Bdellovibrio sp.
GGGCAAAACGGCTTTTCGTTCGTTCGACCTGCTCTAGCAGTGCATCGTCTTCAATAATTAAAATTTTGATTTCGGAGTGATCTACGATGTAAACGAAATCGTCATCGCTTAAATTCGGGTACATTGGCACTGTGATGGCATTTGAACCCAAGATGGCCATGTCCAGAACGCTCCACTCCCAACGGGTTGAACACATGAGTCCGACGTGATCGCGCGGATTGAGGCCGTTTTGTTTCAGCGACATCGCAACAGAAACGACTTTTTGGCAGTACTCGGGCCAAGTGACGCCGATCCATTGTCCGTTTAATTTATATTGAAAGGCTTCGCCTTCAGTTCGTTCGCGGGCGCTAAGGATCCAGGTGCCGACGGTCATTTTTATTTGGTGCTGCTTGGGGCGCGGCCTAAGACAAGGTCAATTTCTCTTGTTTCGCCGGGTTTGAGTGTGATTTTAACTTGGTCTCTTAAATTTGAAATCGGGTTGTAAGCTTCAACGATGACTTCGCGTTCTGCTATGATCGGATATTTCAAAATGGGCACTTTTTCAAGAAGCTCTTGGCCGTTGATTGAAATTTTTGTGTAAGAAGTCACGCCATTCATGCGAATGTTCAAGTAAGCAGGCACCGGTTGTAAGGTGGCCACTAGCTGGGCTGTTTGTTTAAATGACTTGGTGACTGAATAGTCCATGTATCCGTCACGACGAATTGAAATATCAACATTTTTACCGCCGGTTACACTGATCACCGCCGGGGTTTTTAAACCTGAGTCGTCGCCATTGATAAACACGGCCGCTTTGTCCGGACTGCTGTTAACTGAAACTTTAACTTCAGCCGTTGAGGCTTGAACCAGCTCTTCGGTTTTTTGCACTGTAGCCACTTCGACAGCGGGTTTTTTCTGTGCTGGAAGGAAGACATTTTTATAGCCCCACCAGCCGCCGTAGACAATAACGCCTAAGAAGGCCGCCTTTAGAAGGAGGTCTGCAAAGTCGTTGCCCTTTCGACCTTTACCATAAGACACTTGCGAAATTTGGGTCACGCGAGTTTGATTTGAATTTGCTTTCTGATAATACGCCGGAGCATTTTTTGTTGAAGCGCCGGCCGAACGTACGCCATCAAGATTAATTTTAGTTTGTTTGTCAGTGAATCCGAACGGGGCTTCGGCGGGTTCTTCGGCCTCGGCTTTTTCAAGAGCGCGATCAACCTGTTTTTCAGCTGTCTGCGCCGCCGCTTTACGTGAAAGTGGAGCTTTGTTGACCAGAACATCAACTTTAGGAAGTTTGCTTTCGTAATCGATTGAAGAAATATTGGCAAAGCCGACCAGTTTTTCACGGGCTTCAAGATAAGCCACTTTGAAAGCATCTTTCACGAAAAGACTGAAATCCTGCGGCGAAAAGTCGGGATACTGTGTGTTTAAAAAACGGTTCAAATCACGATGAAAATTAGCCGCCGTTTGGTAACGCACGTTTTTGTCTTTAGCTAAAGCCTTCATGACAATGCGTTCAAGTTCTTGCGGAACTGTCGGGTTAATTTTACGGATCGGCGGCACTTGGCAATCACGTACTTTACGTAAAATTGCGGCTTCATTGCTGCCGGTGAATAAGCGGTCATTGGCTAAAAGTTCCCACAGAACAATACCAAGTGCGAACACGTCAGTACGCGGGTCGATGGATTGACCTTCGGCTTGTTCGGGGCTCATATAACTGAATTTACCCTTGAGAGTACCGGCTTTGGTGCCTTCAGCTTCGGTTTCAGCTTTCGCGATACCGAAGTCGATCACTTTGATTTCTCCGTCAAATGAAACCATCACGTTTTGCGGACTCATGTCACGGTGAGTGATATTGAGCGGCTTACCGGTGGCGCCATCGACACAGCGGTGAGCATGATCAAGACCGGCCGCGGCCTCTTTCACTAAGTAAAGAGCTTGGTCGATCGAAAAACTTTTATTTGTCTTTTTAAGTTCGTTGATAATTTGGCGTAAGTTGCGGCCCTCAACGTAGTCCATGACCAAGTAGAACGTACCGGCTTCAATACCAAAATCGAAAATCGAAACAACGTTACTATGATTGAGGTTGATACAGACTTTGGCTTCTTCTTTAAACATCTGCACGAAGTCTTCATTATTGGAGAACTGCGGTAAGATGCGTTTGATGGCGAAGAATTTATTCAAACCTGTCGCAGCAGTCGATTTTGCGAGATAGATTTCAGCCATGCCTCCGGCCGCTACTTTTTCTAGAAGTAAGTATTTACCGAATTTTTCTGGTCCGTTTGCAGTGCTATGTGACATGCGTTGATCGACTCCTACTTGCAAATTATCGGCTTTTAAAACAAAATTCTTGAAGGAGATTTTAATGAACTGGATCGGACTGACCGGAGGTATAGCAACTGGCAAATCTACGGTGGCCCGTCTGGTCGAAGGTCGGGGTATTCCGGTCGTAGATGCTGATCGTGTCTCACATGAGCTCAGCCAGCCCGGCCAATCCGGGTACGAAGCTATTGTTTCTCACTTTGGGGCATCCATACTCGATGCCCAAAAACTGATTGATCGCCAAAAACTGGCCCTCTTGATTTTTTCTGATGCGACTCACAAAGCGTCACTGGAAGGCATTCTCCATCCTTTGATCCAGGTCGAGGTGAAGCGTCGCCGTACAGACCTTTCGCAAAAAGGCCATCAGCTTTGTTTTTACGATGTCCCTTTGTTGTTTGAAAAAAATCTTGAACAGCAGTTTAGTTCAACTGTATTTGTCTGGTGTAGCCCGGCTCAGCAGTTAAGCCGGCTGATGGCCCGTAACGGTCTCACACAAGAACAGGCCGTTCTACGCATAAGCAACCAAATGAGTTTGCTTGATAAAGTCAGCCGCGCAAATCATTGCCTAGATAACTCAGGTGATACGGCCGATATTGAAAAGCAGCTTGATGTTTTGCTGGCTCGGCTTACGCCGGCCTAATCCTTCTGTATGAAAAAAATTCATGTCATGTGCGGCTGAGCGGGTGCTTTCAAACCGCGGCTGAGGCTTCGTTCGAGCCAGCCAAAGAATTCAAAAACCTGTTTACATCCTTTGTGTGGCGTGGCATTTCTTCGCCCATCATAAAAGGGGTATATATGCGTCATCTGGTTTTGATCAGTTCGATGATTTCTCTGGTTTTCTTTTCAGCCTGCGATAAAAAGGCAGATCAATCTTCAAATTCAAAAATAGCGGGAAATCTTCGTGTTTTAACGACCGATGAACGCGCCGCTGATTTCGATCAGTTGCTGCAAATGTTCAAAGCTTACTACGGCCCTTATCAGCTGAAAGAGCAAACTCTCGGTATTAATATCGAAAAAACCGCCAACGATCTGAAAGCGCAAGCCATGAACGCCCAAACTGATGAAGAATTCATGGGTTATGTCATGCAATTCGGCGCGGCTTTAAAAGATGGTCACGTGCAGTTCGCCATCGAAAATTCGGCCTCTAATGTTTCACGTTACCGTATCCCAATCGTGTTGGCTTCAGTTGAAGACAAAGCATTGGTTGCAGATATCGACGATCAACTTTCTGAGTACTTCGGCATCAGCCGCGGCGACGAAATTTTATCGGTAGATGGTAAAACACCGCAGCAATGGATGGCTATGGCGCTGAAGTACCGCAGCACGGCGCGCACTTTGTCTGACAAACAGACCATCATCAATTCGACTTTCGGCCGACGCAGCTTCATGACCGATTTAATTCCGACAGAGCCGTTAGCCGAAGTTAAATTCATGAACGCCGACGGCGAAACAGCCACAGTCAGTATTCCGTGGACTAAAGCAAAATATAATCCTGATCTTGATTTCATGATCACACCGAAAAATTCGCTCGTTAATCTTTCGGTTCCGTATTTAAGCGACATGAACCTTGTTGACGGTCATGCCGGCCAAATGGGTCAGGTAGAACCGGTATTTTTGAATCCGCAAACAAAAGCTAAATTTAAATTCGTAAAAGTCTATCCATCAGATGCAGCTCGAAAAAAATTCGGACTTGAAGAAAAGCAGACTCCCGAAATTTATGCGGCTCTTTATAAATACCAAGGTAAAACCGTTTTGCTGGTTCGTCAGAATACCTATTCACCTGAAGACTTCAACGGCGGCGTTTACATGAAAGCCTATAAGGCCTTGATGAGCGAATACGAAGGTTTATCTGATGTGATGGTGTTAGATCAGACGCATAATCCGGGCGGTTCTTACTGCTCAAATTTTTACAACCTTTTTGCACATGAAGGTGATGTTCAATCGGTTGAACAAGTACGCGCTGATCGTAAATGGATCAACGATCTTAAAATCAACTGGCCAATGGAAATCGGTCCGGACAGTCCTTGGGATTCAGCCACATCTATGGCCTGGGGTTCAATTGTTGAAAAAGCTTACGACCGTGGTGATTTCTTAACGGAACCGTTCGCACTTTTCGGTGGAACCAACTATGTGACTCCGCAAAATTACACTTGGAAAAAACCGATGTTGGTTTTGATTGATGAATTAGCGGGTAGTTGCGGTGATATGTTCCCGATGCTGGTTAAAGCGAACAAACGCGCTTTGCTTTTCGGTCAAAATACAATGGGCTTGGGCGGTAACGTTGAACAGGTTGGCCAATTGAACAATTCGCGTATCTCAATTAAAATGACTCGCGGTCTGTTTCATCAGTACCGCGCTGACGGGCAGTACCGTCCTTCAGATTTAGTTGAAAATAACGGCGTCGCTCCGGACGTTGAATACGCGCACACAGTTGATGACTTCCGTAACGGATTCACCGGCTACGTGAAAGCATTCTCAGATAAAGCGATCGAACAAATTCCGGCGAATTAAAACCATCGCTACTCAAAAGCGCGCGGGAACTTCCGCGCGTTTATTTTTGATCTATCAGCTCGACTTTTTTTTAAGGATCTGTTGGCGTCTTTTCTCAATTCTTAAAATTTCAGCATCTTTCTTGAACTGACCATTGGGGTATAAAAAAGCCATTGGATGGACGTTGAGAGCGGCCGCGAACATCTCGGCATAATGCTGAGTCATTTCAATACAACCATTTTCAATTGCGCTTAAGTTGCTCTCGCGAATGCCGGTAATGGTTTCGATGTCCTTTAATGTGAAACCTTCACGTTTGCGAAAAGCTCTGAGTATATCTCCAGGAGTCGCCTCTTCTTTAACGAGTTGGTTGAGTAATTTTCCAAAAGTCATAAATTCTCCTCAAACATAGTCATGGTTAGCAGTTACTCGCACAACAATAACAATAAGCCTTCTGTCTTCAGTTCGATAAATCAGGCGGCCAGAATATGAAAACGAAATTGCGCGGTGACCCTTCCATTGTCCGCGCAGCAGTTCGTGATCGCGCCAATCCTTGTTGGCTTGGGAATAAGGCAACCCTCTTGTCTCGATCTCATGAACCCAGCGCTTCGTTCGCTTCCGTCTTTCAAAGATAACTTATATTATTATATAAGTAAAGAGTGTACTCTTGAGACACGAGATTGAAACAATCGTGCCAACTCTAATGAAATTTATGCCGGTTGAGGTGCGATTGTGTCCGAGACCCCGAATGGAGGACCTCGTAAATCGAGAACCGGATGAGCCGGTCTTCGGTGGCTAACTTTCTATCTTGGTCGGGGAATTTGGAACGAGACAGAAGGTCGAGATCGTCCCAAAAACACACAATAAATAAATTGCACATCGTTGTCGCGAACTCTTCATTTGAGACAGCATTCCTTGGTCCTGTATCTAAATAATCCACGTTAAATCGAATAATCGAAATAGTGTTAAGTTTATACACGTTACGCCGATAATCCATTACGGGGTGGAACGTATGCGATCACTATTAGTTAAGCTCAAACAAAATCGGGCTAAAAAAATATTTTTAATCGGGTTGCTTTCTACACTTTCGGTTTTGTTTTTTCATAACTGTTCCACCAAGTTGCGCGCGGGGTCATACCCGTCGACAAACAATCCGTCTCCATTTCAAAGCGACACGACTTCAAGGTCTGGAATTGCATTAACACCCGGATTAGTTCAATTGATGAGTCGGGGCGCGACGGCCTCCGTGCAAAAACTGGGCGGGTCCGAAGTGATTGCGGCCCAAACGAAGCTTCTATTTATAGTTGATGATGCTTGTCTTCAAGAACGTATCAGTGGCCGATTAAATCGGTATTTCTTAGATAAATATATAGACAGAAACATGGAACTTACGCCGACGGCTAAATTTAATCAGTCCCTTATCCC
>JANPAD010000307.1:0-4349 GCA_031429735.1 Bdellovibrio sp.
GTCGGGTTTGATATTCTTGGGTTTTCTTTTTCGGTCACGGGTGACGAAGTCACTCTTGAAAAAATACCAGATCGAAAAATTATTTTAGATTCGATAATGAACTTCAAAGGTGAAAATTTTAATTTACCTCTAAATGTTGAAGAAAACACGGCGACGGCTGGTATCTTAAAGATGATGTCAGATCATAATTTAGATTTCGGTTTTAAAGTAAAGATAAAAAAGGGAATTCCAATGGGCTCCGGCATTGGGGGCTCTGCCGCTTCTGCGGTCGCGGGAGTGGTCGCAGCCAATGCGTTTTTAAAACAAAGTCTTTCCGCACAAGAACTACTCGCCTATGCACTTATTGGCGAGTCTATTGCAAGTGGGGCCTCTCATGCCGATAACGTGGCCCCTTGTTTATACGGAGGGCTAACTCTTTTGGGAGAAAACGATCATGTGACATCTATTCCAATACCTGAGGGCTTAGCCTGCGTTATTTTATTACCAAACTTAAAAATTGAAACAAAACAAGCTCGTGCGATCTTACAAAAAGAAATTTTGCATTCGTCTTATGTGAAGCAAAGTAAAAATCTTGCAGGGTTCATTGCGGGATGCTTTAAGTCTGATTGGGCCCTTCTAAAAAAATCTGTAAGTGATGTGATTGTTGAGCCGCAACGGGCTCAACTTGTACCTGGTTTTTATGATATTCAAAAGGCCGCGGTAGATGCGGGCGCACTGGGGTCTTCTTTTTCAGGTTCGGGTCCGGCGATGTTTGCGTTGGTGCAGGGCCTAGATATGGCCAAACAAGTCGAGTTAGAAATGCAAAAAGCAGCTAGTCGCAACAATCTACTTTTTCAATCGTGGTCTGCACTACTTTCTCAAGAACGCTGTTCTGTCGTCGTCGGTAGGCACTAATGAAGTTCATAAGTACAAAAGGAAAATCTGACCCCGTGACGTTTTCAGAAGCGCTACGGTCCGGGTTAGCTAGTGACGGCGGGCTTTATGTAGCGCAGTCGTTACCACAATTTTCAACTCACGAGATGTTGGCGTGCGAAAATTTAATAGATTTTGCTAAGTTAATTTTAAAGCCTTTTTTAGCCGGAGATATTTTAGATAATAAACTAGACTTAATTGTGAAGGATGCATTTAATTTTCCTGTACCATTGAAATATTTAAAAAATAAAACAGCAGTCCTTGAGATATTTCATGGCCCGACATGTGCTTTTAAAGATGTGGGGGCCAGATTTCTAGCTGGCTGTGCAAGTCATTTAAAAGACTCAAACGCCAAGGAAACAGTGTTGGTCGCTACTTCTGGTGACACGGGCGGGGCAGTTGCAAGTGCCTTTTATAAAATGGCAAATTTACAGGTCATAATTCTTTATCCAAAGAACCGTATTTCGCAACGTCAGGAAAAACAGCTTAACGCTTGGGGTGAAAACATTAAATCTTTCGCCGTCAAAGGGACTTTTGACGACTGCCAAAGGTTAGTAAAACAAATTCTTACTTCTTCGAAGTGGAAAAATAATAAATTTGTGTCAGCTAACAGTATTAATATTGGTAGGCTCTTGCCACAAACAACTTATTATGCGAAAGCCAGCATTCAATATCAAAAACAGTATGGAGCCCCAGCTGGCTTCATTGTTCCGACTGGAAACTTGGGTAATGCGGTGGCCGCAGTTATGGCCATGAAGATGGGATTTCCCATTCGCGAAATCGTACTTGCGACCAATGAAAACCACGCTATTGCCGACTATTTTTCTTCGGGGGTATGGCAAGCACAGCCAACAATTGCAACTTTAGCAAATGCAATGGATGTCGGAAGTCCTAATAACATGGAAAGGCTTCAATATTTTTTTTCAGATTTTAAAGAAATGAAAGAAAATATTTCTACCGTATTGGTGACTGACAATGATATTTCAGAAACCATAAAAAGTGGTTTGAAAAATTGGGGCGAAGTATGGTGCCCGCATACAGCGACCGCCGTTAAAGCAAGAGAAATAAAAGGCAGTAACGATTGGGTTGTAGTTTCGACTGCTCATCCCGCAAAATTTGAAACGATTGTTGAGCCCTTAATTGGTCAAAAAGTCGATGTGCCAGATTCGCTGGCCTGGCTATTGAAAAGGCCATCTCAAGTTATTGAACTTGAACCGACAATTGATGCACTTGAAGTAATTTTAAAACAGACCTGTTTTAGTGCGTAAAAGAAGCGAACTGATTATTCGATTTTTGACCCTTTCGTACCCTTTTATAATCTCACGAAATTGGAGATTTCTTGCATGACACTTTCAGCATATAAAATTTTTAGATGCCCTAGTTTTTTTTGGCTTTTCAGTACAACTCGCCCTCTCAACTTTAATAGCCTTTTTGAGTCTAGGTAAGGAACAACTTTATCATTTTCAGCATGTAAGCATAAATATTTTATACGCGTTGGAGCTTTTCTTTCAAAATGTAGTATATCAAGATCCTTGAGATCTATTTGTGATTTTAAATAAATTTCTTTTTGAAATATACTTTTTTCAATTTCATTAAGTGCTAAATTTCTACTAAAGATATCTACAACAGTGCTGATCTGCGTAGGTGAAGCAATTAAAATAACTTTCTTTACCTTTAAACTTTGGCCTAATTTTTTAACTATCGTTTGTATTCCAACAGCATTAAGAATCATTGACCCACCATATGAATGACCTAATGCTAAATCAAATGGACCGTATTTTTTTTGTAAATCTAGTATTATATCTACACTATCACTCCAATTTAAACTAAAGCCGGGTGATCTGCCATGCCCTGGTAAATCAACAGCGATCACATCGTAATTATTTTGCAAAAGCTGATCAATAATCTTAACCATGTAAATTGATTTTGACATCCAACCATGTACAACCAAGGCTTTCTTTTTTTTTGAATTATTTTTTTTAAATGAATAGGTCGTAAAGTATTTATTATTTAACTTAGCTACTGAGACGAGTGGTGCAAGATGTTCAAACTGAGTTGCCATCTTTTTTTCAAAGTATTTAAACGGACCAAACAGTGGTATCTTAATTGGCGTCGTTAGTAATTTTTTTGCTATTTCTACCTTTATTTTTGAAAATATTCTCATACTCTATCTTTCATAAAAACACTCACTTTGTTTTGGCTTGGACAAGCTGTGTCTATTTAATTTAACAAATTGATATATGTGAAAGTATTTTAAATTAGTTCTCTTGCAGCATTGAACTTAAGGCTTCAACCCAATCAGGGTTTGAATTGAGAGATGGTATCAACAATAAATCTTCGCCGCCAAATTGAATAAAATCCTCACGGGCGCGAATTTTAATTTCCTCTAAAGTTTCTAAACAGTCAGCCACAAAGCTTGGACAAAAAACCGCTAACCGCTTAACGCCTTTGTTAGCTAATTCTTTAAGTACAACATCTGTGTAAGGTGTAATCCAGGCTGTAACACCAAGTCGCGATTGAAAAGCCACCGACCATTGATCTGGCTTTAACCCCAGTTGAGCGGCTAAGGCTCTGGCTGTGGCATAGCTTTGGGCCCGGTAACAGTTTTTGTTGGCCTCAGTTATTTGGTCACTGCAATTTTTATGAGCTAAACAGTGCTGAGCTGTTAAGTCTGTTTTTTTAACATGTCTTTCGGGCACGCCGTGAAAGCTCATTAAATAGTAGTCAGGTTTAAATTGTGGAGTAAGGGTGGCCCCTGTGCTCGCAACTGCGCTGATGTACTTTGGATGTTCATAAAAAGCTGGGTAAAAATTGAGTTGCACTTCTGGCATTATTTTTTGAGCTTGCTGTTTAATTTTTTGAATTGAAGATTCAGTCGAGGCTAGGGCGTACTGAGGGTACAGAGGTGCAGCTAAAACAGTCGTCACGCCAGCCGCTTTTAATTTTTTAAGTGCTGATTCAATGCTAGGATTGCCATAGCGCATAGCTAGTTCGACAACATACTCAGGCATTATCTTTTGAACTGATGCAGTTAAATCTTGTGAATGAAAAAGCAAGGGAGAGGCTCTGTCGGTCCAAATTTTTTTGTAAGCTTCAGCCGATTTTTTGGGACGAGTCCGTAAAATTATTCCGTGGACTAGGAGAAATCTTAGAATGGGGTTGATATCAATGACATAGCCATCCATTAAGAATTCTTGCAAGTAGCGGCGAACATCTGCAACTGAAGTGCTGTCAGGCGTACCAAGATTGAGAAGTAGTAGGCCTTTTTTTTCTGAATTTATGCTGACTGACATGTAATAACTTTCTAAATAATTTTAGTCGACAGACCTCAATAGCCTATTGATAACTTCAATTAGCTTAATGTAACCATTAGGTGTTGTCGAGAAAGAAAGAAATTTCATGTTGAGACAATTTTAATGTAAATATGTTTTAGTTAA
>JANPAD010000308.1:0-3113 GCA_031429735.1 Bdellovibrio sp.
TGAATCATCTGATGACATCGGTAAGCCGCAGCTTTATGTCAACTGCCGTGAGTACGGAAACATTTTCAAACGCCCTGACATCATTTGAAGCCTACGCCCAGATTTCGCTCAATAACTCGCAAGTCAGTACTGTGCTCAATCAGCTTTTAAAAACCTCGATTGATACGGTCGAAAAAGGAGCTTTAAGGTCGATGCTGTGTTCAATGGTGACTTCTCGATGGAAGTGGAATTCACCTCGCTTTCAGAGCCGAATTATACTCTCAGCTCTATTGTGTGATATCGGCCTTAAAGACTATCCTGAGATATTAAAAAAGCAAATTTATGAATTGAGTGCCGCCGAAAAAACCCAATACGAAAAACATCCTTATGAAAGCTATCGACTATTGCGCGAAATTTCGCAAATGCCGGAAGAGATCACCTTGGTGGCTTTGCAACATCATGAAAATTCGGCGGGCTTGGGTTTTCCGCAAAAGCTGATTCGTAACAAACTGCATTCTTTCAGTGTGATTGTGCATTGTGTGAATGAATTTATTGATACTATGTACAGCCAAGGTGACAAGACAAATACTAAAACTGAGCTCGACCATCTATTTGAAGTTCAAGGTAACATGGTGAATCAGCAAGTGATTAAGACGCTTTATATCTTGTTTCAATTGCCGTTACCAAAAAAACTAGATGGTCTTATGCTTCCAAATCAGACTTCCAGATTGAATTGATTTTCGACGTACTTGACTTTTTGAGGCTGCGGATTCAAATACCAAACAACTGATGAAAGATAACGGTCATCTGGATAAGCCAGAACCGGAATTTCACGATCCAAAACAAAGCCCAATCGCGTAAAATAATTTAACGTATGACTTGGCAACATTGATACGACGACATCAGCTCCCAAATCTAATGCCAATTGAGTTGCCTGCAAGGCTAGGTCAGAACCTAATCCGGTCCCCTTCGCCAATGGACTGGCCCATAGACCGCAGATTTCAGCTACCACATAACTTTGCTTGATATACCGATCGATCTTGACTTGGATTGCACTCTGAAATTTTGTCGTGCATTTTTCAAGCGGCAGACGGTTTTCAGGCGTTTTTATTTCGATGCGGATACCCCCGAGCTCAAGCCCCATCGAATTTGTCGCTAAGACAACGAAGGTATCTTCATTACTTTTCTTTTCAACAGTTTTAAGCACAACCTGCTCGACTCCGAAGCGGCTCAAAGCATGAGTTAGTCCATCTTGATATTGATATCGAAAACCCGAGTGCGCTGCTGAAATAAAATAATTATATTTAAAGGCCGTCATTAGGTCTGACTCCATACTTTTTCAAAGGCTAAGCGTGGCGAATGCGGAGCACGGGTTTCGTTATTTTTAAGATAACCGGCCCTAAATAGCACAACTGGTCTTTTGCTGGTCATGGCGATCGGTCGCAGCATCAGCATATTCACCTGAGAAACTTCAGCCAAACCGGCATGTACGGCCCAAGCAATACCTTCTGATTCTAAAAGTAGAGCGCCTTTTTCTAAAGTGATGCCGGCGTTAAGCCATTCAATCGGATTATCTTGTTCGACAGTTAACAGACCCACGCATTGACAAGACAAAATCCCCTTTTTACCAAGTTGAACCATGCCGGTCGCATCGTCGGATTCAAAACCTAAATTATTTTTAAATCGCAGTTTGATTTTGCTTGTCTGGTCTTTGTTAAGACGAAAGGTGTCTCCTGGCATACCCAGTTCGCTGAGCGAATCATTCTCAAGCATCCAGTCGTTAATTAACTCTTCAGCAAATTTTTTATTATTGATCACAAAGGAATCTGCCTGAGATTGAAGTTCAGCCAGTGCGACTTTGCGACCCCAGTCATTAATCAGGATAGTTTTTACTCCTGAAATATTTCCCATCGATTCAATCTTTTTTAACACTTCTGAATCGATCTTACGATCGTGATCATACTCGCCACGATCCACCCGGCGCGAAAAAATCGCATTGTACATTTTTGAAACATCTTGCGATACAACCGCCTCTGACTTGCGACCTAAAAGTTTATATTCCGCCACCAAAATGCGGGGCTCATTGTTTGAAATAACTTGCTCACGTGAAAGATGAACCTGTTTTTCAAAAGCGGTTTGCAACGCCTCTAGCCCGACTTCGATGTTAGCCAAAGCACAGCCAAGGCTGATAACGGCCTGGCGACCTTTGACGTCAGAAATTGGCAAAACGCGCTCTGTTTCAATTAAAATTTTTAGAGAATTCCGTTCAGATTCGTACTTAAAATGCCAAGGTTGGGTGTTATGAGAGTTTGCGGCTAAATGGGCCAACGAAGCTAGGTACGCAAGTCGTAGTTCATCATGACTCAGTTGCCAAAAATCATCAGCGCTTAAAACTGCCTTTTGCCAAGCTGCAAAGTTTGAAGTTGTTTTATTTATAACAGTGCTCATAATTCACCGATCATTTTTCCGTAGGTCCGGATCTCTTGTTTACGTAAATCAACAATGCCACGTTCGAAGATATCAAGATGGCCTAACAATATACGCGCGATAAACTCCGCTCCGACACCGGCTGCAACCGAAGTTGTTGAACCTAACTGCGGCATACTGCCGACTATGCGCGGAAGCTTTCCGCCCAGTGTTGCGCCGAATTCGCCTGAATCCCAAAAATGACGGTCAATCAGGCCTTCTAAAAATGAAAAAAACATTTCTTTGCTTTCACGTGCTTCTTTATTCAACGAATAGATTTTTTCATCTGTATAATTCAAAAAGAGCGGAATTTCAGAATTCAAATTAAACGGACGGATGTCCCACTGCACCCATGATCCTAAATCTGTGATCATGCAAAATAACTTCTTTTGTTTGCGAGCTTCAGCACGAATCGCGACTTTGATTTCCATGTCATAACTCATATCGACTTCTTCAATTACGATATCACCTCCGGCAACGAAGTCCTGAACATTACCCATCGTGATTCCCCTCTGGAGCGGATACATCGTCACAAACGGATCAATACGCTGCGCCCGCAGTGAAAATGAAACAGCCTTGTTTTTCATTCCGTATGGCACAAACTCGCCTCCTTCAGAAAGTTTGTTCTGAAGTCCTGCAGAGTAAACGATGTCATCATAAGAAATATC
>JANPAD010000309.1:0-2378 GCA_031429735.1 Bdellovibrio sp.
TTTTAAATTGGGTATTTGAGATGCTCATTTTAGCATCTTTGATTTTCTGTTTTGATTTTTATTAATTACTTTGTAATATCAACAACATAACAATGAATGTGTGAATGCACTTCCATGGAATTTGATAAGAATCCACAAGGAATCCAACTCATAGATCCATAAACCGAGTGGGGCATTTAGGTACCCTTTATTAGAAGTTTATAGTAAAAACTATCTAATTAATTCCTCGTTACCTTTGTCATTGTTGGAGAATTGCCGAAATGAGACTCATTCTTTTTATAATATTATCTTTTAGCATTTTGTCTGAAAATGTAAATGCAGAAAACCCGGCCCCAACTGAGCAAAGTTTTGACTTAAAGAAGGCTATTCTCTATGCAATTGAGAACTCGCCATCCTTTGATTCACTAAAACGGCAATTGAATATCTCTGAGCTTGAGGAACAATCTGCAGCGGCAAGGTTCCTACCGAGTCTCGACTTAACTGCAACTCATGGCATCCTGGACACCTCACCTCGCTCGACCTCCAGCCCTTGGAACAGTGAATTCAATCTGGGTTTAACTGAGTCTATTTACGATAATGGAGTGACTTTAACTAATCATCGAATTGCAAAATTAAGTAAGACTCAGGCTGAGTTTAATTTTCAGGATAAAAAAAATAAAATCAGCCTTGAAATAGCAGCCCAGTTTATGGTTTATTCGCTAAATGTAAAACTGGCGGGAATTCAGGAAAAACAATTTAAACTGGTCAGTAAGCAATATGATATGGTTTCCAAAGACTATTTTCAGGGAATCAAAACAAAAAAAGATTTTCTCAGATTTAAAACCCAGGTCAGCCGTAATGAAATTGACCTGGGCAATGCTAAAAACATCGTTGAAAAATCTAAACAAGAGCTTCAAAGACTTATCGGAATAGGATTAAAAAATAACGGCGAAGCCGATTTCATCGCGCTCTCATTCGACCGCGTCGAAAATGAAGTTCCTGATATGCCCGTTAATCTCGAAAATCATTTACTGTACCGGGCTACGCGGGTTCAAAAAGAAATCAACCAGCTCAACTCCGATTTAATAGGAAGAAAAAATCTTCCTGAATGGTTTTTATCCGCGGGCGCAAGCTATGGAAGCTCGGCTTATATAGATACCGGACGATCTTTTTCGGACAACGCACAATTTGGTTGGAACGCGCTCCTAACGGTCAAATATAATTTTTTTGACTGGGGAATTCGTTCCCGGAACCGAGCGATCGCAACTCAGACAAATCAGCTGCAAAATAACGAGATAGATTCGAATTTACTGGCTTTGAAATCATCGCTTAATCAGCTTCAACTCAACACAAGACAAACCCAGAAGAATTTCGCGCTTGCCAAAGAACTTTTAACTTTAGAAAGAACCAATATTGATTTCATCGAACGAGAATATCAAAATGGAAAAATTCAGTATTTAGATTTAATTACAGGATTGAATAATCTTTCGGATGCTGAAATTAAATTTTATTCCGCCATTTCTGATTTGCAAACGGCAAAGTATACTTTGCTCTATCATCAAGGAAAACTTTATGACGAACTTCTCAAATAAAAAAATTTTTATCAGCCTCATGGCCATTATTGCAGTTAGTTTTATTTTCTTCTTCCGTCCAGGAGCCGCCGCAACAGATAAAAGCAAAGATGGGTTCGGATCGGTGATAAAGCAAGACCTGATTCAACGAGTTACAATCGCAGGGACGGTCACGCCACTCCGCAAAACAATCATCACCGCGCCCTACCACGGATATGTGAAAAAACTCTTTGTTAAAATCGGAGATACGGTTAAACAAGGCGATCCCATCGTCAGCGTGGTTCAATCGTTGCAATCCGGCGACAATCCCTTTCCACTAAGGTCTCCGCTAACGGGCACTGTTGTACAAATTGAAAAGTCAGAAGGAGAATATGCCAGAGAAGGCGACCCCAAAGATTTTATTTTAAGAATAGATGATACGAGTAAACTTTTTATTGTTGCAAACGCACCGGAGATTGACCGAGTTAAAGTAAAAGCAGGCCAGGATGCAATAATTAAGGTGTCGGCAATTTTAGACCGTAAATATAAGGGTATTATTCGTGAATTGTCATTATCAGCCAGGGACAAAGACCAATGGAATAGATCCCAGGTTGTTGAGTTCCCGATCAAAATTGAGATCACGGACAGCGACGAAGTGATTAAGCCCGGCATGTCGGTGGTTATAGATGTGATTACTCAAAGAAAAGAAAATGTTCTGACTCTTCGACATGAGTATATCCAGCGGGCCAATGACAAGTATTTTGTAATGAACATCTCAGGAAAACGAAAAGACATTCAGGTCGGAATTCAAAACGAAGATGGATTTGAAATCACGGCGGGGCTGGAAGA
>JANPAD010000310.1:0-2194 GCA_031429735.1 Bdellovibrio sp.
TATTGTGTTTAATCCTTGTATAGCCCTAAGACTAGGAAAACTTAGGGGCACTATACAAGTTAAATTTAAGATTCTTAAATTTTAAAACGCAGCGCGTAATATTGCGATTAATCAGTTTTGTAAAACGGGGTTTCCACGAATGAAAAGCCGATGTTCGGGCATGTAACCAGCCGAATAGAAAAAGTCATTGAGGTCAGCATCGGTGCAAATAAAATTCGCATACTTGCCGGGCGCAATTGAACCTTCTTCGTTTGCAATTCCTAAAGCCTGTGCCGCCCCTGAGGTGTAGGCTTTAAAAACTTCGGGCAGAGTCATTTTCATTTCCAGACGCGCGAGCAAGCCGACGAGTGCTAAATCCTGCGACGGACAACTCCCTGGATTATAATCGGTTGAAAGGGCTACGACTGCGCCCCCATCAATTAATTTTCGCGCCGGCGGATACGCACATTTCATATAGAGATCAGCCAGCGGCAAAAGCACGGCCACGGTATTGGATTTTGCTAAGGCTTCGATATGTTGATCACTTAGATTAATCACATGATCTGCGGATTGAGCTGCGAACTGCAGCGCAAGATCGACTCCGGCTGACATCGTCAATTGATTGGCATGAATCGTAGTTTTGAAACCCAAACTTTGAGCGGCCCTCAGGTAGGCGTGCGATTCAATTTCTTCAAAGAATTTATTTTCAACAAAGATATCCACCCGGTCAGCTAGATTTTTCTTTTTTATGACCGGCAGAACAACATGGGCGAGATACTGAAGATATTCTGAGTTCGTCGCGAACTCGGGAGGCTTGGCATGCGCTCCTAAAAAAGTTGGAATGATGCGTGGACCTTTTATTTTTTTTAAAACTTCGAGAACTTTAACCTCGTTTTTAAGGTCAAGCGCGTAGCCCGATTTCACTTCAACTGTTGAAACACCTTGTTTCAAAAATGCGTCGATGCGTTTTTGCGTCAGCCGTAAAAGCTCAGCCGGTGAGGTTTTGCGGGTGGCTCGCATGGTGGACAAGATACCCCCGCCTTTTTGGGCGATTTCGACATAGCTGACACCGTTGTTACGCATTTCGAATTCTTCTGAACGCGAACCTGCAAAAATGCTGTGGGTGTGACACTCAATAAATGACGGCAAGAGCAATTGATTTTTTAAATCGATCGTTTTTTTTACGCGCGCAGATTGAGGTATTTGCTTTTGCAAACCGACCCACCAAATCACCCCGTTTTGCACCAGCATAGCACTTTTGGGCTGTACGGATTTAAAATCGGCGCAGACCAAGCGGAAATTTTTAAACAGGGTCAGCGACGAGGCTTCGGCGCTTTTCACTTTTTCTTTCCTTGAGCCGCAACCGAGGCCATGGCTTTGGCGACTTCATCGGCATCGCCTAAAAATTCTTTGCCGAGAACTTTAAAGTGTTCATCCAGTTTGTAAACCAGCGCGATACCGGTCGGTACGTTCACTTCCATGATTTGACCGGGGCTTAAACCTTCAAGATGCATAATCAACGCGCGCAATGAATTGCCATGAGCCGCGATCAGGATTTGGTTTCCTTTTTTAATGTCCGAGCGGATGGATTGATTCCAGAGAGGTAAAAAACGCGCGACCGTGTCTTTCAGAGATTCGCCGTTCGGCAATTCCTTCGGGTCGACATCGGCATAACGCGGATCTTTTGAGGGATGTTCGGGGTTTTCTGTGTCCATTGCGGGCGGTGGTGTGTCGTAACTGCGGCGCCAGATTTTAACCTGATCTTCACCATGCTGATCGGCGGTTTCGGTTTTGTTCAGACCTTGCAGATCGCCGTAATGACGTTCATTCAGGCGCCACTCTTTATGGACCGGAATCCATTGCAGTTGCATCTCGTCTAAAATGTAGTTGAGGGTTTTAATGGCACGGGTCAAACGGCTCGTGTAAGCCAAATTGAATTTAAATCCTTTTTCTTTCAGAATTTTGCCCGCTTTTTGTGCTTCTTGCACACCTTTTTCAGCTAGGTCGACATCTTTCCATCCTGTGAAACGGTTTTCTTGATTCCAGACAGACTCTCCATGACGGATTATGACTAAAGTAAACACTCCAAAAACTCCTTTTATTCATCTTCGCTGTTTCTGTTTCACCGCGACTGAAAAACAACACTTACGGAACGCATTCTGTATTACTCGGGGCGCATTCACAAGATGCGTGAAGTCAAGGGCGGCGACGGCGG
>JANPAD010000311.1:0-4742 GCA_031429735.1 Bdellovibrio sp.
ATTCTTAGCTTTCATTCCGTAAATGGTAACCCGCGGAGCAATCACTTTATAAAGTTCTTCAGTCATTCCGGGGACCAGTTTTAATTCTTCCAAAGTACGAAATCCGCGGTTCGGAGGGTAGCCTGTTCCGAGTGCTGAGAAATCGGCGCGCTTGTCGCCGCCACCAGCTCCGGTGTTCGAGTCGCTCATCCAGTCGTAGATATGATTCACGATCTCATCAAAGCCTACATTGGCGTATTTATTCCTGAAGTCGTCATCACTGGCTATTTTCTGTTCGAAGATGTTCAAAAGTTGTTTTTTCGTAGCTTCCCGCAAAACTTTGGAAGGCGAGGCCATGTCATTCAGATCAATTTTCGAGCCCTCGTCTTCGATTGTATGCGTGTAAGTCGTATCCATGAGTGATTCCGCGACAGTATCTTGAATCGTGCCCTTGTCGACCAGATTCAAATCGGGCGGGATCGGCAGCGGCCAGGCAAACGGAAATTTCCAGATTTGGTCTACGTAAGGAGCTATGTTTTCAGGAACACTTATCTGTGAAACCTGTTGAAACATCTTAACCCGTAAAAGTGCAATCTGCATTCCGTTGCGGGCGGCATAGTAAGCTTTTACACGCGTGAGTTCTTGGGAATTGACGATGTATTCAACGGCCGAATCTCGTGTCACTTCGCTGGCTAAGTAAACCATAAACATCAGCGATGTCAGCGCCATAAGCAGAGCGACCCCGCTGCGATTGTGCTTTGCGGAAAGCGGATTGTGCATCAGGCGCGACCGAATGTCGGTCAGACGTTTACTGATCAATTTTGCCTCCCGGTTGTCCGTTGTTTGGAGCATTATTAGCTCCGGCGCTCGAACTGCTGTTGGCCGGATTGTTCGGGAAGTGAACTGGAATCACGAATTGCATCGAGTAAGTGCGAGGTTTGCCGTCGAAGTCGCGCTCGATTGAAAGTGAAACTTCAACCGATTCAGGAAATCTTCCGCGGGCGCCGGCGTCGACACTGGCGCGACGCGAATCCCACGCGCTGACCCAGTCTTGTTTGGTGTCAGCGATAAAACGCAATTTAAATTCGCTGACGTTTTCAAGCATCACGATTTCATTTCCGCCGGTTTTAACATCTTCATCAATAATATTCTGAATGCGACGGTAAAGACAGTTGCTAGTTTTACCTGTCGTTAAATTACTGCAGCTTTTGAGTGCGTAGCCGACTTCAACAAAATCGGCTTGCGTAACCGCCGAACTCAAGCGACCACTGTTCAGCGTGACAAAGTTCATCGTGTTATCGGTGCCGACAAAATCAGTAACGGGGTCAGAACGTTTTGTCTGACGAGGCGGCAAGGTGCTGGAGGCAGCAGGAGCCGGTGAGCCAGGTGGTGCATTTTGGTTTCCGGAAACGCCGGGTACGATTCCGCCTGATGGGGCGGTAGCTTTTGTCGCCAATTGCAAAATTTCACTTTCAAAATCACGGTGATGAAAGCCCATATTGATATCGGCCTTGATAATACGCATCGAATCACGCAGTCCTGAAACGTCATCAACCTCCGCCTGAATTTTCGTGCGAGCTTTAAGTCCGCGGGTAATTGCGATCGTCGTCAGAAGCATCATGGTCGATAGAATGGTAATTGAAATAATAACTTCAAGGAGTGTAAAACCCAGTTGGCTGTTTTTCTTGCGGATTTTAAAATGCGCGTTCAATTTCCACCGCCAGCGCCAGCGCCACCGAAGCCGGGCAGATTGATCGGCTTATCATAGTCGATCATGTAAATGGTAACGTCGGCTATAAGTGGCTTGCCCAATTCGGTGTTGATCACGCTGATTTTAACTTCTTTAATTGTCTTAGACAGATGCTCGGTAAAAATCTTCATGACCATCATCATAATGTCACCGCCGCCCCCTTCTTGCGCTGCTAAAACCGGTGACAAATCAGGGATCACCAATTTGCGCGAAGACATTCTCCACGAATAGGTGTCGGGGACTTCGCCACCGAACTTATCTTCTTTTTCGGCGTCGACCGAGTCGAGAGATTTGTTTTTATATTCACGTTCGATTTCAGCGACCTTACGTTCAAGCAGCGCGGCCAGCTGCACTTGAATCTGCGTTTTGCGTAAACGGTTGTAAGTACCGGTCCATGAATTTGTTAAAATAAAAAGGCCGGACGAGATGACCATTACGGCCATAATCACTTCCATCAAAGTGAAGCCTTTTTTGCTTTTTAGTATTCGTCGGTGAAATGATGCCACTACGAAAATAGTAACGTAAAAAACCCTATCTCGAAAGGTCTTTTAAAAGCTTCGCTTCAGGAATGAGATCTGTTTGGCCGGTCAGGGGGTTGTACACCAGCGTCCAAATGTTTTTTTTAGGGTCCTCAAACTGAATAGCTGAGGTTTCAATTAGGCCTTGCGAGAAGAAGTGAATGTAACCCATTCCCTCGGTGTAAATGTAGTCGAGCGTACCGCTTTCGATTTGTTTAAATTTAAAACCCTCGGCTAAGCGCTGTTTCTTTTTAAAAAAGCTCGAATCAAGCTGAAAATCCGGAGGCGCGGCACCTTCGGGTTTATCGGCTTTTGACTTTTCAGCCTCTTTAGCCGCTTCCACTTGCGCGCGGTCCAAAACTACAGCTTTTGACGCTCGTTCAACCCACCAGCTTTGCGGAGTGGAGCTCAGATCGAACGCCAGACGGTAAGTGCTGCCGGTCAGTTTCGCGCGGCTTTTGATGTCTTTTCCGGCGATAATAAATTCGCGGAAGACTTTACGATTTTCAGAATGTTTGTCGAAGAGTCTTGGGACCGCTAATGCGATGACGGCACCGATAATAGATAAAACGATGGCGATTTCAAGCAGAGAAAAAGCCTTTTCGTTTCGGATGAACGAGTGTTTAAACACCTTGATTCGAACTGCTACTCAGCGCCGGCTGAACCTTCAGAAAAGATATCTTTGTCGGGGCCTTCGCCGCCTTCTTTTTTATCTTTACCGAAGCTTTTCAAAGTATAGCCGTTACCGGAAGCTTCAAATGTGAAGTCCGTTTGCCATTCATCTTTCATCAGATTTTTATTCTTTTTGTTGCTGGTCCAATTTCGGCAATCCGGTATGTCGTTGATTAAGAAATCGACTGAAGTCGGAAGCTTGCCGCAGTCCGCTTGATACTCAGTGATTTTAGTATCGATTTCGCCAAGTTTCATTTTCGTATTACGAACTTTTGAGTTGTCATTACCTTCCTGAATTTTCGGAAGAATGAAGCCCATGATCGCACCGATGATCACAAGAACGATCATGATCTCTGCTAAGGAGAAACCTTTTTTATTACGCGCGAATTTCTGTTTATTTTTTTTGAACACGTGAGTCTCCTTCGGCCGAAATCAGCCCTCTAAATGGATGTTCTAATCTAACCTAATTTTGAAGTGAGTTCAAACATTGGAACGATAATCGACAAAACTATGATAAAGACCACGCCTCCGATGAGAAGTGTCATAATCGGGTTTAATAAGGTCGTGATGTTATCAACTTTCGCTTTGACCTGATAATCGTAAGCGTCAGCAACTAAGTTAAGCATATTTTCGAGGTCGCCGGTCTTCTCGCCGATATTAACCATGTGCACAACGAGCGGTGGAAACAGAACCGACTTCTTCAAAGGTCCAGCTATTGTTTCGCCTTCAGAGATATTACTACGTGCTTCATCTACGGCCTGCGCAATAACATGATTGTTCACGACATTACGAACGATATCCAGAGCGTTCAGCATCGGCACGCCGCCGGCGAGCAATGTTGAAAGGGTACGAGTAAAGCGGGCGATCGCGACCATTTTAATAATTTCGCCGAAAAGAGGAATTTTCAGCGAGATCGCATCCCAGCTTTTCTTTCCTTCAGTTGAATTTTTCCAGTTTAAGAAGAACAGAACGCTGATGACAATGAAGCCGCCGATCAGATACCAGTTGTTAACGAAAACCTGACTGACCGATGAGATCGCTTGAGTGTACCACGGCAAAGTGATGTCCGGAAACGATTCGAAGATAGAAAGAATTTTCGGCAAAACGCTGGTAAACAAACCAAAAATAACGAGCGTGATAACGACCAACATAATAATCGGGTAGGTCATGGCCGAGCTTACGCGTTGACGGAGATCGGCCTGCGCTTCGGTAAATTCAGCTAAGCGCAGCAAAATTAAATCGAGTGTCCCTGACATTTCGCCGGCTTCAGCCATTGAAAGAAAAATCGTATCAAAAATTTGCGGATATTTGCTGAGGGCTTTGTGTAACGACAAACCTTCGTTTACCAAATTTTTGGCGTCAGCGATGGCTTCAGACAAAACCGGATTTTCAACCTGCTCAGAAATAGCGGTCAAAGCATCAACCAGCGGGATATTGGCTTTAATTAAAGTTGCGAGCTGACGGGTCATCAAAGCCATGTCCTGAACGGGGACCGAGCCGGATCTGATTTTAATGGAGCTTGATTTTTTTTGAACGGATTTCTTTTTGTCGGCAATAGATGAAACGAAAACGCCGTCTTTTTTCAGTTTAATACGCGCAGCACGCAAATTTTCAGCATCCACAACACCTTTGGTGTCTTTTCCGTCCCTGGTTGTTCCGCGGTATTCAAAAATAGGCATGAGAAATTATATATCCATCTGCGTATTTGAAACAAGCTCTTCGATCGTCGTAATGCCGGCTAAAACTTTCTGAACGCCGTGGTCGCGGAAAGTTTTCATCCCTCTTGCGACAGCTTCGCGCTTAATTGTATTACCATCTTTACG
>JANPAD010000312.1:0-4167 GCA_031429735.1 Bdellovibrio sp.
AGCTTAGCTGGTCTTTAGAATCCGCTCGCTTGCGGGAATTCAGGCAGAGCTTCGTGAGCAGGAGCTTCCAAGCTTTCGACATAGTCGATCAGTTCAGGTACGCGGTCCAAATTTAATTTCGCTTCGCGAACTACGCGTATAGCATCTGCCTGAGTGATCGCTCCCACTGAAATCTTCTCGAATAGTACAGTTTCCAAAGGATCAGTGATTGTGAAAACCGAGCGGTGTTGCGGCCAAAGATTATCTTTAGAGTTGCTGCCACCGATGCTGAGTGGAATGAAATGATCGATTTTGAATTCTTGGCGATCCATTTGTTGAATGCTATAGCCTAATTGATCGTCATAGGCTTTGATGATCGCACGCTTATCAGCTGTGCTTACATTACGTTCACAGTAAACGATGTTTTCAGGGTAACGATGAGTCTTAGAGTTTTCGCAGATTGCACCGGGGGTCATATTTGGATTCGGTCCGACTGGGTATCGCTCTTCAGCCAACGCGAACGCGCTGATTAAAAGAGAAGCGGCAACAAACATTGATCTTAGGGCCTTGATAGAAACCATTAGAAACTCCTTAGTCTGACATTTACGGCGCCAGGTAGAAACGCGAGACCATATCACTCGCATATAATTAGTTAGTTCTTTTGCTGTGCGATGAAAAAACCATTTTAATGAATTCTTTACAAGTTCATTTTGTGTCAATTAACGCGGCGTGTTCGTTAGCGTAAATGAGCGTTTTTTAGAGTTACAAGTTAGCCCAATCATACTTATAAGATAGGTATCACGGGAGCTTTATGAAACGCGCATTATTACTGATTTGCAGCCTGATGGTTATGCAAAATGCTCAAGCCGGTCTTCTTGGAAACTTCTTTTTTCTTGAACCTTATGTCGGCTACAAAACTGAAAATACTCAACTGACAAATTTGGTCAACATGAAAACCGATATTAAAACGACAACTCCGGCCTTGGGCCTCAAGTTGGGGATCCGCAGCCCGATCGGCGTTGATGTCGCGGTCTATGGAGAATACGTAACCGGCCTAGCGACCATCACGGGCCTTTCTGACAAAAATAAGTTCCACAAAAATTCTTCAGGTGCACAGCTTTCAGTAAACTCTTTGGGTTTTGTTAAAATGTATATCGGCACAACATTTACAAATGAATTCATCGTCGAAGAAAGCAATCAAATCAGCGAAACCACTCTGAAAGGTTCTTGCTACAATGTAGGCCTTCTGTTCAAAATTTTGCCGATTGCCAACTTCGGCGTGCAGTACAACTTAAATCAGTACAGTGAAATCTCAGGCCCGACTTACACCAATGGAAACAAAATTGATACTTACTACTCAAAAGTTGATAATCAGGATTACATGTTTTATCTGTCATCAATGTTCTAAACGCCCCAATAACTAAGGAGACCACATCATGAACTACACTGGATTTTTAAGAAGAATGGCCGCTCTTTTTATAGACAGCCTCATACTTTGGATTCCGAGCCTGCTCTTAGGAACGGGATTACAATCAATTCCCAGCTCAATAGGACTCGGACTTGTACTCGGCATTCTTTATTATTCAATTTTTGAATCTTCTGCGATGTGCTCAACACCGGGGAAAGCCCTCATGAACATCGTTGTGGTCAGCGAATCCGGCGACCGGCTAACTTTCAAAGCGGCCTGCATCCGCTACCTGTGCCGTTACATCTCATCAGCTATCCTTGGCATAGGCTACCTGATGCAGCTCTTCACCAGCAAGCGCCAAACCCTCCACGACATGCTTGCCGAAGCCGTCGTCGTCGACCGCGAAGTCCCCGACGTGAATTACTTCACCGTCTGGAAAGACCAGTTCAAAGTGGTCGTCGGTAAACTCTAGTTTTTTTCTTTTTGGTATGATTTGAAATAATTCGGATCGGAAACCTGCACAAAGGTATATCCGAACATGCGGCGCACATAAGGTACTTTGCTGATATTCACATATTCAAGCAAAGCTGTCGGACCAGTCTCACCCTGCAGCCAAATCTCAGGATCGCGCTGTGGACCCCAATAATTAACAGATGCCGGAGTTCTGTCGTTAAAGACATTTAACGCATTCATATGACATTCGGTCTGAAATTTATGCGTCATGGCCTGAAGACGCTTAACATCGGCTCGATGATCTGATTCAAATACAAAGTGCGGTCCGAAATAGTCATGCATGACACCGTCACTCATAAGCGTTTCAAAGGGAGCTGAACAAATCCCATTTTCTGCTTTGATCATTTTCTGGAACTCCGCAGGCATCTCTTCTGCAAAAGTATTTTTAAGAAGACCGACCCAAGCCCAAGAGACACGTTTAAAGGCATCCGTCACTTTTTTATCCGGCGTCTGCCAGTTTTTAATTTTTAGGTTCTGCACCAAATAGCGTTCGTCATTGTAAAACTTAACCATCATCATCGACGGAATTAAAAATCCCGAGCCGTATAAGAGTTCAGTCGTTTTACGGTAAACCTTAAGGCCCTCAACGCTTTTTTGCTTTTTGTGCATCTGCAGAAGATAAATAGTGGCCCATGTGTGAAGTTCGTTATAGGTCGGTATAGGCAATGATGCGAACAAACCAATACGCGCAATGGCATCCAGCTTCTGTGCGCGCTCAAGCTGTGGCAGAATGTGAGGATTATCCATCACACTCCAATGATCATGCTGCTCAATTTGCGCAAGCCAAGACACATCAATACGATCAAGCATCGGATCTTTAAGCATTTTTTGAAGCGCTTCAGGCGACTTTTCCCAACCCTTATGAGTCACTTTAAACGCCATCATTTTCTTATGATTCTCGTCGGCCAAAACCTGCATCCCGTCTCCTTGCCAAGAAACATATTGACTGAACAGCACATCGGCATTGGAGTTAAATGTACGAGGATGTAAAATCGGATTTCCTTCAAGTAGCTTTAAATCCGACAAAATATCTTTTGAATACTTCTTAAACTCATTCAATCCATCTTCACGATGAGCCTGATAATAGTGAACACTCATAAAATAGCTTCCGATCGGCAAAGCCAGCAATACGACCAAAAACAATCCCAATAAAATGAATAAAACTTTCTTCAAGTATCCCCCCAGCGAATCGATTCACCCAACCTTATCGGCCAAACAACATTTGATAAACACAAGACCAACGTCGGTTTTGAGGCTCTAGAAAGCAAAAGGCCCAACTTGCGTTGAGCCCTTTGAGAATCTTTTAAGATTTGAACTGGCTAATTACTGGCCGACTGCTTTGCGAACAGCTAAGTCTGCTTGCACTAAACCTGTACCGTATTGATTTGAATCATTAGGCGAAAGAGGTTTTGTAGTAGAACCCAAGATGCTGCGCACTTGCGCCGGAGTTAAACTTTTATTTGCCGCACGGATCAAGGCAGCAACACCGGCAACATGCGGAGTCGCCATTGAAGTCCCGTCGAAGGCAGCGTAGTCAGAAGGCAATGTTTTGATTGCCGCTTGAGCTGTCCCGCCACGAGTCAGTTCTTCAACTAAAGAATCACCGACTGTTTTTTCGATCATCACAACCGGAAGGTTGATCAGAGTACCGTCTTCAGACAATGAACCCTGCATTAAGCCTGCTTCTTTGTTGTAGATGATCACGCCGGCTGCTTTAGCTTCGATTGCATTTTTCACTTTGTCAGCGAAAGTGATTTCGCCACGTTTAATTAAAGCGAATTTACCTTCAACGTTAACGCCTGCGAAATCTTCAGGTTTACCAACGCCCGGAACTGCAACAAGCGAGTTCACGACTGCGTTTGCAAATAACTCAGTACCACCGAAGGCCGAGCTTTTTACTTTCTGAGCCACACCGTTGATGGTCAGAACAACATCACTTAGACGGCCAGAACCGCGAGGTACAGACGAAACAACCGCAGCACCCGGGCCAACAATGTCTAATTCAGGACCCCATTGAGAGAAGTTTGTTTTAACAAGATCAGAATTGATTGCGCCAACCGCTACGACTGTAGGGAAAGCCGCAGGAAAGCTCACGCCACATTCAGCAGGCTGGAAAGGGTTAGCCGATTTACATTTTGGATCATTTTTATTCGGAGAGTAGGTCGGTTGATCAGCGCTGTTACCAGAAGCTGCAATAACAACTACGCCAGCTTTGTCGGCTTTAGTTACAGCGGCTCTTTCAGCAGGAGCGCCCATGGGGCCACCTA
>JANPAD010000313.1:0-1566 GCA_031429735.1 Bdellovibrio sp.
CAAGGTGACGCGTACACTTTTGCAGGATTACCGCCTTGAAAACAGTTACGAAACTTTATTGCAAATCAAATCAGAGAATCTTTTAGCGGTGAAGTCTTTCAGCCTTGATGTTAATCAATTGCCGGTCAAAACTTTTTTAGAAAAAATCTATTCGGGCCGTTTGAGTTACTTTGAAAATCAGGTCGCAACTGTGTTTAATGAATTGCTGATGAAAGTTCAAAAAGATCTGAATTATTACAAAGATCAATTGGCCTTTGTTTCCTATGAAATTAAAGAGGCTCGAAAAAAAGAGTTGAAGCAAAAAGTTATCGAAGAAAATAGAGACCAAGATTCGACCTCAGCTGTCGAGTCTGAAAAAAAGAAAAAAGAGAAAAAAGTCGGCTACCAAGTTTGGGCTTTTGACGGCGAGTTCTGGAGAGATGAATTGAATACATATGAATACAGCGGAAAAAACCTGTGTACAGCAGACGAAGACAACGCCGGAGCGAAAAGTGAAAAATAAAGCAAGTTATCTAGGCCGCACCGTTTTGGTTTGCGGATTTATTTTTTTGACTCAAACGGCATGGGCAGCTGACGAAAATGTCGACACATCGGTGGCGTATACCGTTTTGTCTGATTCTGCCGGGGTGGACAGTTCGCAGGCGGTGCTTAATCCGAACCTCAAATTCAGAAAAAAAGTAAGATTAGATTTAGAATCCGGCGTCTTAGGCGATGAACTCATCGCCAATGCGAACTACACACTTGTCCGCTTGGCTTACTACGCCCAAGACGACCTCAGCTACGGCATTGGTTTTCGTGCGCGCACAGGAGGGTTAGCCCAAGAAAGCAAAGACTTGCAGACCAAATACCCGCAGCTTGATTTTTCGCGTGCCCCAAAAGCTACAACTGCCGGTTTTTTCTCGCTGGGCTATAATTTATATTATGGAAAACTCGGGCTATCGGGCTCAAGATCAATTAACACGACCACGCAGATCAATGCCGATGCCGGTTTGCAAGCCTACTCAGATGCCCAAAGACCTCTTGTGCAACTTGGGATTACGCAGCTCTTTTTCATGGGCTCTCGTATTGCCATAGGCCTGAATTTAGGTTTATCGGTTGCCGAAGTAACTGATGCAACTTCAACAAGTCTGGATTCGTCGTTGCCTATTCCGAGCAATGATCAGTTCTCATCTAAAATACAAACGGGAAAGTTTTTCGGATTGAATTTGAATGTACTTCTCTAGTTTAAACTTTTATTTATTTTACAAATGTTGGTGTTTATGAAAATAGCTATGATACTAGCGCTGGGCCTTTCAACAGCAACGGTGACTTTTGCCGCGTCGAAAAAAAATCAGTCCACGATGGGTGATCTGCTGAAAAAAGTCAGCAAAAAAGATCGTGGTGCCGAGGTTAAGCAAGTCAACAAAGTGAGTGAAGCACTGCCTGGATATCAAAATTTATTACAAAATAACGAGCAAAAAAATTTAAGCACGGTCAAACCGCCTAAAAATTTAACTCAAGATCTGCTTGAATCAAAGAATAAGAAGTTAAACGCTTATGAAAATGAACTCGATTCACAGATTAATG
>JANPAD010000314.1:0-1571 GCA_031429735.1 Bdellovibrio sp.
TGGAGGGCACGATGTACCCGCTGCTTGCCCGCCTGAAAAGCGCTGGCCTGCTGGACTACACTTGGCGCGAATCGGTCTCCGGGCCGCCCCGCAAGTACTACACCCTTACCGGCGACGGCAAGGAGTTTTTAGACGGCTTGAAGAGTCAAGCCCCTCGTCTTAGAGTACGTTACCTCGAGACCAACCATTTAGCCGGAGGCAACGGTCAAATGATGCATAACAAATTTGCCATCTTTAACGGTCGTCGCATTTTATCGGGCGCCGGTCAGTACACTACAGCCGGAATGCAAAACAACTGGGAAAACTTCGGTTTAACTGCGGTGCCTGAATTAACTCATCAATATGAACTGTACTATAAAGAGCTGTGGGACATGTCGGTCGATGAAAACTATGTTCGCGCCCAATTAGACAAAGGTGAAACGTTTCAAGAACTGAGCGCTGCTCAATTAGACATGCTTAACATTAAAAATGTGAAAGACTACCTCAAAAACGGGAAAGTACTCGGCTCTCCTCTAAAACAGGCGCAAAGAACTGCTCCCGAGAATTACCATCCTGGTTTTTTGAAATAGTTCATGAATATTGCGCTTTACATACTTGTTGCCGGCTTCTGGGGCGGCTCTTTCATAGCCATCAAACCTTTAGTCGAAGTGATGCCGCCCATGTATGCGGCGGCTCTACGAATTGCTATTGCTGTTTTGTTTTTGGCCCTAGCACTACCCGTTTTAAAAGCTCCACTTTTTATACGGACTTCAGTTAAAAAGCGAATCTGGCTGACCGGCCAATTTGCTTTTACACTTCCGTTTGCACTGCTCTTCTGGGGCGAACAACGAATTGCTCCGGGCTTAGCCGGAATTTTAAACGGCACTGTACCGCTTTTCGTTTTTGCCCTTGGCGCGATATTTACTCCCAAAGCTGAGCCCATCAATGCCAGACGTGTGCTTGGACTTTTATTTGGAATAACCGGCTTGATCGTTATTTTTTATCCGCAGATTATGGAAAGCCAAAGTAATTCACTTCTTGGAACAGTTGCCGTCACCTTAATGTCGGCCTCTTACGCGGTCTCGGCACTTATGAACCGTAGTATTTTTATCGGAAGCCCAGAAATTCATCCGTTCACTAACTTATTTCAACAGTTGCTAGCTTCGCTTTGTGTTCTTGGGCCAATCGCCATTCTATTCAATTCATGGCCCACGATTGAACCTAAAGACTACCCGATGGTGATGACCTCAACACTTTATCTAGGTGTGGGTTCAACGTCGATTGCCTTCGTTATGTTCTATCGTTTGATCAAAGCCTGGGGTGCCGTGCGCGCCTCAACAGTAACCTACATTATACCGATCGCCGCTTTGCTGTTTGATTTTTTAATCAACCGCACGCAGCCGGTTTTCAGCGAACTTTCGGGTGTGCTGATCGTTACGGCCGGCGTGATTATTTTGAATTGGCCTTCTCGTCGCTAAATATTTAACGTGTACAAATACCTCTTGATGAATGTGGAATAAAGTCTCGTTTCTTTGCGCAGGTACACCCTGATTGTTTAAAGCATTGGCGCATCAAATGCTTTACTTTGAAAT
>JANPAD010000315.1:0-20046 GCA_031429735.1 Bdellovibrio sp.
TTGCGGGTTTTACTCTGACTCGCATCGTTCGGGTTAGATTGAGTCACGTTACTGCTACTTTGTCCGCCAACTTAGTATCAGCATTGTTGTCGAGTATCATAGGACTCATAAGAAGAGCGTGATGATTCGCTGATCACTTGAGTTTGAACATCTTGCGACTTGCGTGCATAGACATCATACGCTTGACCGCTTTGAGAAGCCGGAATCGAAATTTCACCGGATGCCGCATCAGCCACGCCGTGTTTCAATTCAATTTTGCGCATTTTGCCGCTTTGGTCCAGCATTTGGAATTTCAATTTATCTTTGCTTAAAGAAACCTTCGTTTCAAAAGCGCCGGCGTTGACTTCAACAGCCTTACCTTTTGAATCTTTTAATGAAAGAGGCGAATTAACTGTCATGGTGCCTTTGATCTCTTCATCACAACCCGACAACACAAGCCCACAAACCGCAACCATTAATACTTTTTTTACAGATCCGAATTTCATTTTATTTCCTTTGTAAAATTTAAAAAACAAAAGCCGAAAGACTCATTGTTTTTCTTTGATTATTATTAAGACAGACTTTAACGGAAACGTATTTTTAATTAAACTGTTATGATTTTGACATAGAAAATTTACTTAGAGCTTCTATCGAGAAAAAGGCAAAAAAAAGGAGTCCACGATGGACTCCTTTTCAAGATCATAAATGATGGTATTAAATTACCATTTGATTTGATCGATGTTGTAACCTTGCGCAGCTAAAGCGTTGCGGTACATACCTTTAAGGAAAGCCTCAGACTGTTCTGGCGTAAGACCTAAAGCACTTGCTGAACGTTGATTCAGATCACGAGCCGGCGCAGTGTCACCAGCTTGTAAAGCTCTGAACGCCGCAATAGCTTCGTTCATGTGGAAACCAACAGATTTGGTAAAGATTTTATCCATATCTGTTTCTGTGATTTTACCACGCTCAACACCCATAACCGCGTAAGCATTAAGTGCAGATGCAACTGCAACAGCTTTAGCCGGAGTGAATTTGTATTTGATGACCAGTTTACCAGCAGCAGATCTGATTAAAGATACGTTGGCTTCAGATTTCAAAGCGCCTGAGTCCATGTCGTTAGCGCCGTTAGCACCTTTAGTGTTGATCGCTTGACCGTAGTTCGAAGCACCAGTTTGCGCTGAGAACAACACGCCGTTTTTACCGAACCAGTATGTTTTACCAGTTACGTTTTCCCAGTATGCGCCAGTAGTACCGACACCGATAGTAGAACCAGAAACATAACCAGCGAATTTAGAAATATCAGCGTTGTATTGGAATACGCCTAAGTCATTGTAAACTGCAGCAGTACGTCCAGAAGAATCAAATTTAACATACCAAAGGTCGTCTGAACCATAACCGAATTTATCGTAGTTAGGATCTTTAGATACAGTTACGCGTAAACCAGTTGAACGTACAAAAGTACAACCTGGAGTTGGTTCGCTCGAAGAACGGCAAACATCGCCAAAAACTGTTTCGTATGGATAGCGTACTAAGTCGCTCGAGTCGATTGGAGGGTTCGTTGTTCCGCCACCGCCACCGCCGCCGCCACCGCCTGATGATCCGCCGCCGCCGCCGCCGCCGCCGCAAGCTGATAAAACGACAAGTGCTAATACAGCACCGGCTTTCATTGCTAATTGATTTAACTTCATTCTTCCTCCGATAGGTTTTTATGCAGTTCTTGGACTGCGTTTATTATTTTTTGAGCATCACTTTTAGAGCGTAGTGGTTACAATCATATAAAGTGACACCGTTTTGCTTTACGAAACGGAATAAAGCAAAAGCCTGACCAACTTTTTCGGCGCCTGTTTGGGACCACAATGACCCTCAGGCTCATTTCAGATAATTTAAGATTTAAAAGAAGTAAACTTTTCCGTCTTGTTGAAAAATTCAACAAGACGGAAAACCGGTTTTTCAACTCTATATATAAGAACCCGAATAGAAGAATGCGACCAGGTCTACCAAGTAAATTCTACATGACGGTTAAGCCAGAATGGACGTATAAAAAAAGGGCCACCAGGGCCCCTTTAATTTTTCGCGCACCCTGAGCGGGAGTTAGGTCGCTTGAATCAGGTATTGACCGACGTTGATACGGCCCGCGCGGAATGCGCCTTCGCAGTACGACAGATACAGGTTCCAAAGACGCATGAATTTTTCATCAAAGCCCATTTGAACAACCTGGCCACTCACAGCGTTGAAATTTTGGCGCCATATTTTGAGGGTGTCGGCGTAGGACATTCCGAATTCATACTGATCTGCCAACTGCATGCTGTTTTTTTTGCTTTGTTTGTCGAAGGTGTTATTAGTTAACAACATACCGCCCGGAAACACGTAGTTTTGAATGAAGTCTGTTTGCTTGCGGTAGCTATAGAAGAGGTCCTCTCGAATAGTAATACCTTGAATAATCGCCGAACCTTTCGATTTCAAAGAGCCCGCCACTTTCTGAAAGTAGTTATCCCAGTACTGTTCACCGACCGCTTCAATCATTTCGATTGAAACGACTTTGTCATAGCGACCGTCGATATCGCGGTAATCAATCTCGCGTAAATCGACATACGAATTCATGCCCTTGGCGGCAATCATTTCGCGGTTGTGCTGGGCTTGGCTTGGAGAATTCATAACCGCCGTTACTTTGCAGCCGGTTTTTTCAACCGCGCGGCTAAAGAATCCGCCCCAACCACAACCTATTTCAAGAACGTGATCTGAAGATTTAAGATTCAGTTTTTCAATCATGCGGTCATATTTATTCAGTTGCGCCTGTTCAAGACTTTCATTTCCGTCGACAAAAATGCCGGACGAATAAGTCATGGTGCGATCCAGCCACAGTTGATAAAAATTATTTCCCAGGTCGTAATGGGCCATAATGTTTTTCTTGGCTTGTTTTTTAGAATTGCGATTTAAAAGATTTTTAATTTGATAGATCAACGTTCCAAACAAAGTGCCATGCATGGCCTGACCGAGAGCTTGATCATTAAGACAGGCCCATTCCACCAAAGCGGCCACGTGATCCACTATGATATGACCGTCGATTATGGCTTCCGCTAAACCCAAGTCGCCCTTTGCAACAAAATCGTCGATAATTGCCCAATTTTTCAATTCAATATGAGCCACTTGCGGCCCCGTTCCGAATTGCGCAGTCGTTTGATCCGGCATAAGAATAGTAATGGTTCCATGCTGTGCATTTTTAAGGACACGCATAAAGAGCTGCGCGGTCAGTGACGGTTTTGACATTTTTCCTCCGGTCAAAAGTGAGCTACAATAAAGATGTGACACAATTCTTACTTAATTTGTGTCACATCTTATGACGGTAATTATGTCATGACCGGACGGCCATTGCAAGAGACAAAACAAAAAAATGTCGCTTAAACGAATTTAGCGGCATTAAACAAATATTTGATCTACTTGTCTCGTATGGATTATTCCCAGCCTAAAACTTTATACTTCATCTCTTCAAGACAGTTTTTCATGTAGGCCTGTTTCGCTTCTTTTGGAGACATACTAGTGACCGAATTATGGAACGAATTGTTCGCTGTGGGAGTCGCAGGGTTTCCACCCATTGCGCCCTCAGTGATCGGCCCGCTGAGCGATCCGACAAGGCCTGTGGCTAATACCCCGCTGCCGACGGTTTCACGTCCGGTCGGTTTTTGAGCTTCTTCCTCTTTTTTATTTTTTAAATATTCGTTCGCGTTTTTTTCACAAGCGTCGATATCTTTTTCGGCCTGCTCATCGCCGACGGTTTTGTATTTGTCGTCGTAGTCCAATACCGGTTCAAAGCTCGTGCAAGAAGTGATTAAAACCGAAAGAGCAACAAGAGCAACAAGAGCAATGAGTGAGTTTTTCATGAGAATTCCCCTTAAATCCAGCCTAAGACTGGAGTGCTCAGGGGTCAACTTCGGCCTGCAACGCGTGCAGGCCGATAGTCCGATAACTTCTGAATATTAATACTTTAACGGAATACGGATGATTTTGTTCTCGCAACGATAATCCATTGCGTAACCCTTTTGATTGCCTAAGAACACCGGTGATTCGAGCGGTTGACAGTCATCCAGAGATTTAAGTCTGAGACGCGCTGGAGTTACAATTTGTTGTACACGACCATCCGGACCGTATAACGCTGTCAGCAAGCGCATACCTTTTGACAGACCGCTGCTTTCAGTCGTGAAAACCGCCGGTAGCTTTTCAGCCGGGTTTTGCGAGTTGATTAAAGTGATCGGGAAATACAGCTCAACGAAATTTGCGTCGCCGTAAAAAGTGTAACGATTCAAACTTGTGCTGACCACTTGATTAGTTACCAAGTCGTGATACTCCAGTTCACTGTTCGTGATCAGGAACACACCTTTTTTATCTTTCGACTGAAACCCTGCTTTAACCAAGCGCGCGCTGTCATTAACTCGACGTTGAGAGCTGATAAGACGGTCAACCAGCTGTCCTGTTGAATCATCAATCATTGTTACGCGCTGTTGCTGGCCGCTATCAAGGCCATACCACATCATGCCGCGGAACTCGCTGGATTCTGAAGTTAAAGACATTGTCTTGTCGGCAAAAGTGTCGATCAGATTTCGGTAACTCATCGCCGTGCTTGTGCCTCCCAGGCGACGCACACCCGCGAGCATGCCGTTTCTAACGGTGCCTGTTGAGAACTCGTTGACGTACGACGGTTTATTTTCAGTTCCAGTATTTTTAGCGATCAGGGCCGTTAACACACCTTGATTTGCAGTTTCGACGCTCGGCTGGATGACCTCAACGATACGTTCTAACTCACTCGGGGCGGCAACCTGAGCCAGTTTGAAGTTTTCATTCATATAGTACATATGAATATCTATTTTACTTGTCACTTTTTTGGCGACGTCTTCAGGCGAACCATCCGTGCCCCAAGCATCACTCACATCAACTTTATTTACAACTTCCTGACCCTTGCTGACCCATGCCGGACGTAACTTGCCGTTTACTTTCATCCAGTAGAATGTCAGTGGTAACAGGGCGCGATGGTCATCAAATAAAATGTGCCGTTTCAAGTTCATTTGCTCATCGAAGACATAGAAATGATTGCGGTAATCACCCAAGATAAATTTTTCTTTATCGAGATACTCAATGATTCCGTAAACGTATTCACTTCGTCCATCACCATCCAGATCAACACGCATTTTGTAGTACGGACGCATCATCCCAAAATCACCGTCAAACTTGATACTTTGAACTCGTCCAGCGTTGTATTGAGTTCCCTGTTGACGCAACAAACCTATTTTAAAAGAACCTTCGTTATCTCTGTCGGGGCCGACAATGAAATAATCTTTTCGTTGTAAGTCCTGGTCGAGAACTTGATCAATCAGACTTAGTTTTAATCCTCTTGGTACTTCACCGTTGATCTGAAATTTTTCAACATCCGGATCCAGCATCGTAGGGCCTACGTTTACAATAATTTCAGCTTTTTGCTCAAACTGTCTTACGAGAACGCTATTCAAATAAACATAGACTTGATACGAAAGTTCGCTCGGAATCCGCGAAAGGCCTGCATCGGTCTGATCTTTAATCGTTAAATTAACCGAAAAATTCTTTTCTTCATTGCGTGCCCAAGTTCTTAAGCCTTGCTGACCGCCCACTTCAACGACCTGCGCTTCGATATCGGACAATTTCGTCGGACGAACAACAATCTGAATACGAGCTTGATCGATCGATTTCCAGTAATTTTTGAGGGCCATGTTAAAGCGCATGTTACGCGATTGACGGTCCCACGAAATAACCTGAACTTCTTTATTCGCCGGCAAAATTAACGGTTGCGGTTGAGCCGACAAGGCACCTGTCATATCAAGTAATCCTGAGAGTATAGTTTTTTTGTAGGCCGGAGATGCGTCAACGGCTTGGGCCGTGCTGGCTACCGGGCCGACCAAAACAGGCAATTCTTTTCGAATCGCGCGTGCACCCAAAATAAGCCGTGGGTAAATTTCACTCGCCGGAATTCCGCGCGAAAGCATCTCAGCCACTACTCCGGTTACGAAAGGTGTGGCTTGCGAAGTACCCGACAACAGATCGTACCCGTTGTAGCCCGGTAAAAATATTGAACGATGGCCTGTCGGAATTGTCGAGGCAATTTCAACTCCCGGGGCCGCGATATCAACTCCGAAACCGAAGTTACTGAAGCTTGCAATCGAGCCGTCCGGAGAATGAGCCGCCACACAAATAACACCTTTGTACTGACATGGCCTTAAAAGTGCGTTTGTCGAATCGTTACCGGCTGCGGCCACGATAATTATGCCTCGACGCTGGGCTTCGGCCATGACTTCTTTACCGATATCTGTATTTTGATTTTCAGGCCAGCCGACAGATAAGTTAATAACTTCGGCGCCAGCGTTCATCGCGTAAATAATACCGCGACTGATGCGTTCGCTCAGCAACTCTGAGCTGTAACCAATTCGGATATCTTCGTTAGGAGAAAAATCAAGACTGAAAGGTTTCATCGGCTGATTCGGTCCTCCGCCGATGACTTGAACCGGAATGATTTCAACGTTCGGAGACGTCATCGCAATAATACCTGCGACGTGTGTACCGTGACCTACATTATCGGTAAAGTCGGGACGGCCGAAAATATTATTTGGCGTGCGCCCGATATCGGGATCGAGAACGCTCCAGCCGTGGCAATCGGCCGGGTAAACATTGGGTGCAGCTTGTAAGTATTGCTTACGGCAATTTTCAACGCCGGGCGAACTACCGTTTTGAATGATGCACTGTTTTAAAGCTTCCAAGGCCTGGCACTTACTTGCATTCGTAATAACAACGGGACTTAACACTGGATGAGTATAATCAACGCCGGTGTCGACAACCGCTACCTTAACTTTACGTCCTTTAACCGGCATCGCGGGATGGATATCTTCGCCCGCAACCGCTTGTAAGCGATAGGCCTGGGTTGGAATTACGCTGGTGTTAATAGTACCGCCGGTGTTACGCAAACCCCACATCAGATCTTGTACAGATCCGCCTTGGGCTTGCATCGATAACAGACTGACGGTCAGAACAATACATTTTTTGAATTGAGTTTTCATTAGAAGCCTCCTGATGCTTGTTCAAGCTCAGTCATATTGATTTTCGATTTATCTGAAAATACGCTGATTAGACCGTTGGCGTACGGGCTCAGTTTCGCTGGCTCACCGTAGACATTTGACGTGTAGTTGCCGTCGTTGCCGTCTTCATCGCCGGATCTGAATCCGGTCACATCGACATAGAATAAAAACTTATCCGGGCCTAAGTAATTCATCAATGCGGCCTGTGGCACATACTGATCAAGTACATACAGGACGTCGGTCATCCATCTGTTCTGTGCGCGCAAATCATTCTTCGGAAAGTGGCGTGACAGTCTAACCAGATCGCTGACCCATCCTGATAAACACGCGTAATTTGTGCCGTTCAGAAGAGCCGGTCTTAAATACTCTGTAAATTTGGAACCGTTCAGCTCAACCAGTGTGTTACTCTGACTACGGCACTGTCTCATGTACAGCTGTTGGCCGGCTACCGGGTCGCCGTTGCCCAGCATTTTGACAAGGCTGGTGAACAAGTTTGAATCCTGCGCTTTGTTTTGCGAAGCATAGCGCCCGCCGGAAACTTTTTCAACGATTTGAGTTAGAAACTGAGTGTAAGCTTCAGGAGTATCCGCAAAAGCAGGAGACAGAACAAGCTCGCGGATTTTATTAAGACCTTCAGGTAAAATAGACATATGAGCTGTTACACGATAGAAATCAATTTTTCGGACCGAGGCCAATGCACCGGTCGGAATAAGTGAATAGTTCGCAAAATTAACTCCGTTGGTCCTAGCTGTAACCTCTTCAATAATTGAATTCAGCTGATTGGCGTTCAAACTCCAACCGCTCCAGACATTGTCGATGACCGCGACCGAAGGCAATCCACCTGGACGGTTTCGCGTGAGTTCGGTATCCGTACGTACCGTGGTCCAGTGGGCTTTACCGAAAGGCATTTGCGATGGGTTTTGCGATTCCTGTCCCAGTGAAGCCGGCGCATTCTTACCTAGGATCAGCCCCAAAGCTCCGTCGGCCAGTTCAGTTCCGAAACCGAACGGATCTTTCCCTTTAAGTCGGCCTTTTTTATAAGTGACAATTTGGATCGGAACATTAACAACCGGTATACCATTCACAGAAGTTGGGACTTCTGTTTTTTGAATTGTCAGCAAATGCTCTTCTGACATTTTTGTTGAACGGAACCACAAAAATTTGAACATAAGTTCATGGGTTTTGATTTCATGCGCGACATCGAAACGTTGAAATTTAAGACCTGCGTCCAGTTCACTTTCGCTTGATTCTCGAATCAAACTTCTTAACGCCAGAGCCGCTTTGCGACCGAACAGTCTTGCAGCATCAATTTGCGCCGTTTCTTTGTCATCCGGAGAAACCTCTCCGTTATCAACCTGTGAAATCAAACTCGAGTTGTAATTGAGCATGTAAACTTTTGTTTTAATATCTCTCCAGCTTGTTTGCGAACGAATTTTAAGTAAGTTAATGAAATAATTGACATTGAATTCAAGTCCGAAAGCCCGGTTATCCTGATTGCGTACGTAGACCTGCAATCCATCTCCAGTACGAACAAACTGAATTTGACGTAGAACGACTTTGTTTAGGTCAGCCGATATTCCCACACTCAAACCACCGATACCTGAGAAGGCCGTCAAAGCATCAAACGTCGCACTCATGCCCAACTGACCGGCGATCCCAAATGAATCTGTAATTGTGAAAACTTCCCCGACCTGCAAGGCCTGCAAGAAATCCGTTAAATTACCGTCCTTTAACGGAGAGGTTAACTGTTTTAACTTAGAAGGAATTGTCAGCACTTGGAATACAGAAAGTTTTGTCGCGTCCTTCATTGAAGCAATCGGTCTCACATGCGTGAAATTGCGCACGTAAGAAACACCGCCGCCCAAAACACTGGCTAGACTGTTCGGCATACTGTTTACATGGTAGAAACCCGCATTCGCAGCTAACGTTAAGCTGTCAACGAGCTGAACTTTAGCTTCGCTGCCGTAGTAGGTTCCTGTCGTGACAATACGATTGGCGGAACCATTTAAACCGACTTTCACGATATCCGCGCTGCCGATGGCCTTTAAACCATTGGGACCCATTTCAACGCCGGTCACGTTTTGACCTACGACTTTACTTTTCTGTAGTAGGTTATCCGAAAAACTTTTCAAAGCCGAATCGATCGCGACCGACTGCGCGCGCACACTCATCAGCCGTAAAAAATCGCCTGATTCAAACGGAGATTGACGCTCACCATTTGAAAAACGTTGCGGATAGCCCGGAATTTTTTCAGTCATCACGCGTCCATTGACCGCAATTCCATCACCTGAAGTGTAGTTCAGATCGATCATTTTGACTTTTTCTAAATTCGACCGTTCAGATCGGTTTTGAAAGAATGCTTCCATTAAATTGTCGTAGCGGCGTAAAAGTTTCGCTTTAACTATCGGTGCGATTTGCGGAGGATAAGCGGCCGCGTCAACGATTTGCTGCCAGTCCTGATCTGTTAACTGAGAAATTTTTCGTAAAATCCAGCGGACGTCGTCGTAAGACGTGTAATTATTAAAATATCCGGCAAAAGGGTAATTGATATAAGCCCAGCCGGCACGGATTGCGACAGCCTGAGATGAGTAGCGATTAACACTCTCACCGACATCACCTAAAACAAAAGGAACAACAAGGGCGCGGAAAGCGCGTGATTGCGCGTAAACCGAAATCTTTTCAGTGGTGTTAGCTGGAGTTAGTCCGTCTACTAAATAGGGGACCTGCGGATTGATTTTAACGAGGTAAGATCCGTGCAAAACCAAAGTGAACTGTGCATCATTACGATCTGAAATATAGCCGTGATCAATCGGATCGATACCTAAACAGTTGGTCGAATCATCATCGGGGCTGCCGTCACAGAACGCACGTTTAAGAAAGGTGTCCATCTCAGCTACATTTGCGAATTTAACTTTGATTGACTTATAGTGTTTCGGCGACTCCTGATAGATACCGATTTTTCGTAGTAATGCGGCCTTCAAAAGACTCGCGTGAACCTGAAAACCTGATTTAAGGCGGTACGTCTCTGTGCCAGATTTAACATTGATACCAAAAAGCCCGGTTTCACGAATGGATTCTACAAATCTATCATATGTTACACCCTGGTCGCCGGTCGGCATTTGCCCGTGCGCTACCGTATCAACGACTACATTTGAGACCAAATCACCGTCTTGCCAAAATTTGTTCTCAGTTGGATTGATCGTCGACAGGTCTATCCCTTGTCCGAAATCGTAGGAGATGCGCGCGGTGGACTGATTCTGCCCGTTGACATCAACCAAATCAAAAGCTGGTTTTGTAAGTGTATTCAGCGGGATACGCACAAAACTATCTTGCCCGAAAGCTTCAGATGTAAATAAAGCCAAAAAGGCAAAACACATGTAATTCTTAAATGCAGTTTTCATTGAAACCTCACTTCAACAATCCTTAATGCGAATACGAGGCCTGAAAACTGTTTCAATCTGAGACAAAAACGCTTTGACGTTTTTTCGGCCCACCGTCATTATGTGCAGCATGAGCCGTCAGTTATACCAATTCAAAACGACAGAGATTATTGATCACACCAGCGATATTCGTGAGCTTGTGCTTCATTTAGAAGGACAGCCTGCATTTAAATTTCGAGCGGGTCAGTTTGTGATGTTGCATGTTCCAGTTGAAGGCCAAGAGAAGCCTGCGCTGCGGGCTTACTCGATTGCTTCGACTGAACACCAATTGAATGGTTTTAAGCTCATCTTTAAATTTGTTGAAAACGGTGTGGCCAGTCAATTCGTATGGGGTCTTAAAGGCGGCGAGCTTTTAAATTTTACCGGTCCTTTCGGCAAAGTGTTCTTCCAAGAACCTCCGACCGATCAAGTCGTTTTTTTGAATACCGGCAGTGGCATCTCCCAGCACTTTTCATTTCTTGAATCTAAAATGAAAGAGTATCCGAACTTAGCTTACAAACTTTACTTCGGCGTACGCACTGAAGAGAACATCTACTACGAATCAGAACTGAAACGTCTGCAACAGCACTTACCGAATTTTGAGTACCACTACGTGTTGAGCCGCCCGTCACCGAAGTGGCGCGGTAAAAAAGGTTATATTCAGAATTTTCTTCCCGAGACGGATTACAAAAAAATTCCGACAACATTTTATATGTGCGGCAACGGTGCCATGATTAAAGACGTGAAACATCAGTTGATCGAGATTGACAGCATTGATAAATCACGGATCTGGGCCGAAGCCTTTGATTAAAATCAAACCTTACAATTTGGCCGTTATAGAATTGCTGAGCGCCGGCATTATTTGGGGCGGCTCATTTACATTGGTCCGTTGGGCCCTTGAAAGCTTCAGTGCTTCAACGTTAATCTTCTGGCGTTTTATTCTGGCTTTTATCGTGGGTGAAGTTGGATTTTTCATTTTTAACCGTGGTTTATTCAAACGCTCGTTCAAAGATGCAAAGCTTGCCATGTGGGGCGGACTTTTTTTAGGTGTGTCGCTTTTTCTGCAGACTTACGGTCTTAATTTTACAACGGCCACCAACTCGGGTTTTATTACTTCGCTTTATGTGGTGTTGATTCCGATCATTCTGGCTTTCTTCTTTAAGCAGAAATTCAAGCTGCGCCATATGTCTTTAAGTCTACTGGCATTTGCAGGCATGGGTTTTCTTTTAGAGCTCAGCGACCTTCATCTTGAAAAGGGTGAGTTGTTAACACTCGGAGCGGCCCTCACCGCTGCCTTTCAGATTATCTATGTGGGCCGCTACGCCTCTCAGGCCGTAAGCGCGTTTCGTTTTAATACTTATCAGACGTTTTGGTCGTGGATCACTCTGCTGCCGTTTTTGATGGTTGAAACGACCACGCAGAACATACCGCTATGGCCTGAAAACCCTAGTCTTAAAGCTATTTTATCGGTTGTGACTTTGGCGTTAGCTGTGAGCCTTCTGGCATTTTACCTTCAGGTGCGCGCGCAGCGCGTGCTCAGTACCACGACAAGCAGCATGCTGTGCTTACTTGAAGGACCGTTCGCATTTTTCTTTGCCGCATTTTTCTTGGGAGAGCGCATGAACTGGGTTCAGGCCTTCGGCGCATTTTGTATTTTGCTAAGTTGCGGACTTTCGGTTTTCCTTGATCGACCAAAGCACGGACACAGCTAAAATGGCCGCGCCGGTTAAAGCGGTTAACCACTCCGGAAAATGAAAGAAAGAATCCAACAACATGAACCCCGCTAAGGCCCCCAACGCATAAAAAGCGCCATGTTCGAGGTACTTGTACTGATTAAGTGTATCGTGTTCGACAAGATATAATGTTATACCCCGTACAAAGAAAGCACCAACACCCAAACCGATCATAATAATCAGAAGTTGATTTGAAATAGCAAAGGCACCGACGACGCCGTCAAAACTAAATGAAGCATCCAACACTTCAAGATAAAGAAACAGCCCGAACCCAGAACTGAAGAACGGATACTTTGAAAAATGTCCGTCTTCAAGAAGGGCACTGATTCCATGCACAATCAGGTAGGTTAGAATTCCCCATATATAGGCTGAAAGAAAAGTCGCATGCTCTGCCGCTGGCAAGTTCACGTAAATGCCCATCAAAACAAATAAAGCCATAATCAGCTGAATACTCTGAAAAACGGCTAACTTTGCTGCGGGCTTTTCTACATACGGAATCCAGTGCACATCTTTTTCATGAGATAAAAAGAAATTTAAAAACACCATCAGCAGAAAAGCGCCACCGAAAGCGCTGACAGCCAAATGCGCGCCCAACATCATTTTGGAGTACTCGTCGGGCTTCGAAACCGATAGCGTGATCGATTCGATCGGAGAAATACCGGCGATAATAGAAACGATCATAACCGGGAATACAAAGCGCATCCCGAACACGGCAATCGCAATACCCCACGTCAAAAAACGGTGACGCCATTTTTCGTTCATATCTTTTAAAATTGTCGCATTAACGACCGCATTATCAAATGAAAGAGAAATCTCCAGTACGGAGAGCAGCAGAACAGTTAAGAGAGTCTGCATGACGACATTGATGTCTCCTGTGTAGTGCCATTCAAAACCTCCGGCCAATACTAAACCGACGACCAATGAAATAATCGGTACAATAAAATATTTCATAACGTTGCATCCTTGCGGGCTAATAGAGGTTTAAGAAAAGCTCCGGTTAAGCTGGTTTTATTTTTAACGATTTCTTCAGGGGTTCCGCGGGCCACAATCAGGCCGCCATGAATGCCACCTTCAGGGCCGACATCCACAATATGATCGGCGGTTTTCACAACTTCCATATTGTGTTCAATCACAACCACCGTGTTACCCTGCTGAACGAGCTCATGCAGCAGTTCAACCAGCTTTCGAACGTCATCAAAGTGGAGACCCGTTGTTGGTTCATCTAAAATATAAAGTGTTTTTCCGGTACCACGGCGCGAAAGCTCTTTTGATAATTTCACCCGTTGCGCTTCGCCGCCCGATAGCGTGGTCGACGACTGCCCCAGTGTCATGTAATCAAGGCCCACCTTCATCAACGTTTCGAGTTTACGGTGAATCTGCGAATGGTTTTTAAAAAAATCAAAAGCTTCGGCCACACTCATATCCAGAACATCCGCGATGCTTTTTTCTTTGAATTTAACATTCAATGTTTCGCGGTTATACCGCCGCCCGTTGCAGGTATCACAGGTGACGAAAACATCCGACAGAAAGTGCATTTCCATACGGATCTGGCCGTGCCCCAAACAGGTTTCACAACGCCCACCTTTAACATTGAAACTGAAACGGCCCGGTTCAAAACCACGCAGTTTTGATTCAGGTAACGCGGCATACAAGTCGCGAATTATCGGCAAAAGCCCCACATAGGTGGCCGGTGTTGAACGCGGCGTACGCCCGATGGGTCGCTGATTAATGTCGATGACTTTATCAATCAGCTCGATACCTTCAAGTCTTTTGAACGGAGACGGCGTTACGTGGGCCTTGTAAAATCTTTGCGCCAGAATTTTATAAAGAGTATCCAGAACCAAAGTACTTTTACCGCTGCCGGAAACGCCGGTAATGCAGGTCAAAGTCCCAAGCGGAATAACCAGTTCGACATTTTGCAAATTGTTGCCGGTGGCGCCGGTCAGTTTAAGTTGGCCGCCACTGCCGTGTCTTCGCACTTTCGGAACTTGAATGCGGCGCTCACCGGACAAATACTGACCGGTCAAAGATTTTTTATTTTTCTCGATTTCATCCGGAGTTCCGACGGCCAATAATTCACCGCCAAGCCGACCGGCACGTGGTCCTAGGTCGACAACATAATCAGCATACCGAATGGTGTCCTCATCGTGCTCAACTAAAATAACCGTGTTACCGCGGTCTTTGAGTTCGCCGATGATTTCCAGCAAGCGGTGGTGATCGCGCGGATGCAGCCCGATGCTGGGTTCATCCATCACGTACATACAGCCGATCAAAGCTGAGCCTACTTGGGTCGCCAAACGAATACGCTGGGCTTCGCCACCCGAAAGAGTGCGCGCCGGACGCGAAATCGACAGATAAGAGGTGCCTACCCGCTCTAAAAACCCAAGGCGCGAAATAATTTGTTTCAGAATTTTTTCAGAAATCATCTGATTTTTGTCGGACCATTTTGTTTTCTGCAAAAATTCACGGAGCTCAACAATTGACAGATCGGCGAGCTCTGCAATATTTTTATTTTCGATTTTAATACTCAAAGCTTCGGGCTTAAGGCGGTTGCCTTTACATTCCGGGCATGCACCCAAAATAAGCTCTTCGGCTTCATCGTCGTCACCGGTATCGTCTGAAACTTTTTTGCCTTTGAAGCTGTACTTCACTTTTTCAAGTTTGCGGCCGCCCACGTCGGAATCGCTGAACTGCTCTTCTTCGACGAGATCCAAAGTACCCAATCCATTACAAGACTGACAAGCGCCGCGCGGATTATTGAAACTAAAAAGTCGGGGCTCAAGTTCAGGAAAGCTGTACGCACAAACCGGACAGGTCGAATGCAGAGAATAATTAACCCTTTCACCGTTGAGTGTTTCAATCACTAAACGCCCTTGCGCCATCGACAGCGCGGTGTTGATGCTTTCGTTCAAACGATGTTTGATGTTGTCCTTTAAAATGAGCTGATCGACGACGAGGTCGATATCATGGGTTTTGGTTTTAGCCAGGCGGGTGGCTTTTTCGAGTTCAACATAAGCGCCATCGACTTTCGCTTTCACGAAACCTTTTTTAGACCACTTTTGAAATTCAGCTAAGAACTCACCTTTTTTAGCCTGCGCCATCGGCGCTAAGATCAAAAACTTGGTGCCCATCGATTTTCTAAAAATATCATCAACGATTTGCTGCGGTGTCTGTGAAACGACCGGTATGTGATGTGTCGGGCATTCAGGTGTGCCGACTTTTGCAAACAACAACCGCATGTAATCGTAAATTTCAGTAACAGTTCCGACAGTCGAACGCGGATTAAGTCCAACAGATTTTTGGTCAATCGCGATTGCGGGGCTGAGACCCGTAACTGAATCGACTTCGGGCTTTTTGAGTTGTTCTAAGAAATTGCGCGCGTAAGCTGAAAGGCTCTCGACATAACGCCGCTGTCCTTCAGCATAAATTGTATCGAATGCTAAAGACGATTTACCCGAGCCGCTGAGCCCTGTGAAAACCGTAATTTTGTTACGAGGAACTTGAATCGAAACATTTTTCAGATTGTGTTCGCGCGCACCACGCACCACAATGCCGTCAAACTCAGCCGCTGGATTTTGTACAGATTGTAGCGAAGTTTCCGTCGAAGACTTTTTGGCCATTGCTCTAGCTTAGTGAGTCCCCGTGCGTATGACAAGACGAACATAGTCCGTAAAGCTCAAGGATGTGGTTCGTCAAAACAAACCCGAAATACTCTGCAACTTGAACTTGCAGTTTTTCAATTTTTTTATTTTCGAATTCGACGATTTTGCCACACTTTGTACAACTGAGATGGTCATGATGCTCTTGTGTCGTGAGTTCGTAACGCGAAGCCTGTCCGCCTAAACGCACTTCGGTGACAAAGCTCTTGTTCGCAAGATCACGTAAAAAACGATAAACCGTCGCAAAACCGACACTCGCGTCTTTTTTAACCACTCGCTCATACAGTTCTTGAGCCGTGACATGGCGCTCACCGGATTTAGCCTCATGATCGTGTAAACAACCAATAATCAACATCCGCTGATCAGTGATTTTGAGCCCCATTGAACGAATCATTTTTTTAAGATCTTCGGTCTTATAGCGTTCTTGTTTTTTGATTATGATTTCATCATTTTGTCTTGGTAACATCGGCTCTCCCTAGACCTTTATAATCGAAAAGACGGGCCACTGATAGTAAAAATGATAATTATTCTCATTTTCAGCACTGCGCCAGCCATTTTTTACATGAAAAAGCTCAAGTCTTATGTCGTGAATGGCGCTTGTTTGATACTAGGTGCCCAAGAGTGTCGCTATAATAGAGCCGTGAGTACCGAATCCAATAAAGTTTTACTTTTTATCACTGATTTGCCCGATCAGCTTAAGTCGGTTATCACGTTTTTGAAAAAACGTAATTATGAGGTTTATACGGTCGCCGAATTGAAAGATTCTGTGACAAAAATTTTTGAAATTCAACCACAGTTCGTTTTTTTAGCATGGGACCACAATGATCGCAAAGTTATCACCTTCGCGAATCTTTTAGCGCAAACTACATCGGTTCCGATTATTCCTTTCATCAATAAAAATACGAAAGATTCGATTCTCAGATTTGGCCTCTGCCCGCTTAACCCAAAACTGTATCCACCACTCTCGGGCCCGGCGGTCGAAAGACTGATTTTAAAAACAGGCATCGATGACCGCAAATTAGTGCGTGACCGCGTCCGCCATGCGGCGACCGCCGAAGAAGTTCGAAAAGCGAAACAGCTTTTGGTCGACAGTTTAAATCAGGATCTCAACGAGCCAGCTGAAATTTTTCCAGACCAAACAAACCTACTGAATGATGAAAATAATGTTCAAATCACCACTGCCCCGACCGTATCTGCTGAAGTTGCTTCGGCTCAGATTAATTCGCATAATGCCCTTTTAAACCAATCTAAAAATGAACTCCAACAAAATCAGATTTCGGGTTTTAAGCAAAATCTGGATGACTTTCTTATAATGCCGCTTGAAAATATTTTGGCAAATCAGGATGTTTCAAGAGCTTTTACAGGCTCAGCACTGACACCAAAAAGTAGTCTCATTATTCAGAAAGGTGCGCCGTCTTCTTTCAAAAATTCGACTCATCTGAATCACCAGGACACTGGCGAAAGCAAAGCTGTCTTAGGAGATGGTGAACTGACCGCTCCTCCGGTTTTTATTTATTGTCTTTCGCTCGTATCTGAAAAGTGGTGCGGTTACTTTATGGTTTCGACCACCACTCTTTTAGATTACAGCCAAATTGACCTCGCTTTTTCGGACTGGATCAAAATGCAAATGGATGTCGGCGATCTTACCGAATCGCAGTATTTTGAATTGCACAACATTGAACCTGAAGAATGGTCTCAAATTAAAAAAAATGCCGACTACGCCGAAAGCATGCAAATTCAAGAGCACAGTTTTGAGCTTTGCTTTTTACGAATTTCACCTGAGGATATGAAGGTTAATTTATCGGAAGACGGAAACTATGTCCGTATCCCCACCGAGCACATTCCGACGGAAACACCGCTCGATTTCGGTCTGTGGTTGCATTTGCCTGAGAATAGAAAATATTTGCTCTACACACCTCAATATTCTCAGTTCGAAGAAAAACAGAAACAACGTTTGCTGACGAACAAAGTGGACACGCTTTACACCTCACTTCAGCACGAAAAATTTTACCGCTACTATTTACTGAAAAAAAACATTCAACATCTGACCGCGATCCGCCCTAAGAAAGCAGCCGCGCTATGAGTCGCGATAAGACTCTTATTCTGGCCAGCACCTCAACCTACCGACGCCAACTCGTCGACCGCTTGGGTGTCCGCATTGAACAAATTGCTCCGACCTGTGATGAAGAAGCTTTGAAAACGCAGCTACTTCAACAGAAAAAATCAGCGACTGAAGTGGCCGAGGAGCTTTCATTGCAAAAAGGTCTTTCAGTTCAAAAACAAATCGAACTCTTTGAAACCAATTTAATTCTTTCCGGTGACCAATTGGTCAGCTTTCAATCTGATATTTTAGGTAAACCGGGAACGGTTGAAGCTGCAGTCGAACAATTACGCCGAATGCGCGGCCATTGGCATGAACTCATCACCAGCGTTCATCTGTTTTCAACAGGCGAAATCACAGCCCACACCGAAGTGATCCGTCTGAAAATGCGCCACTTGAGCGACGCAGAACTACGTCGCTACGTCGAAAAAGACCGTCCGCTTGACTGTGCCGGAAGTTACAAAATCGAAAGCCGTGGCATGGCCCTGTTTGAAAAAATCGAAGCCGCTGACTTTACAACAATCCAAGGCCTACCTATGATCTGGCTAACGACTCAGCTTAAGGAGCACCACTATGAACTCTTCCAACACTGATCTGAAGAAGCTGGCGCAAAACGCCATGCAGTTTTCTCATTCGCCCTACTCAAACAAGAAAATCGGCGCAAGCCTCATGCTCAGCAATGGGCAAGTTTACTCCGGCTGCAACATTGAAAACGCATCCTACGGCGGCACCGTCTGCGCCGAACGCGTCGCCATCTGGAAAGCCTTCAGCGAAAACAAAGCTGATATCAAAATTCAAAAAATGTTTGTCGCCAGTGCGGAAGACTCACCTTGGCCACCGTGCGGATTTTGCCGCCAAGTCATCGCCGAGTTTGCCACGCCGGAAACCGAAATTGTTCTTGTGAACTTAGATAACGCTGAAAAACGGTATCTCTTTAAAGATCTATTTCCGGAATCATTCGGCCCAGCCCATATGAAATAAAAAAGCGCGGTCAGGTTTCCCTTCCGCGCATTTTTTTCTCTCGTTTTTGATGGAGATCGAATTACTTAGTTGTCGGTTCTTGTTGGGCCGTCAGGGCTGAATTTGTCTCGATACGGGCTGTCTTTTTGTAGGCTTCTACCCATGAGGCAAAGGCTGCTGTTGATTTTTGTTTTACGATTTGGCTTTGATCTTGTGCCTTGAGTTCTGCGCTTTCAGTCTTGACGTCTTTTAAACGAACCAAGAACTGTGTGTCGCCTTCGCGCACCAAGCGTTTAAGCATCGGTTGAGCTTTGTTTGTTTCAAGCGCGCCTTTGATGGCTGAAGCCGAATTCATGCCCGGAGCTACTTCAGCAGCTAAGTCGAAGTAACCGGTCTCTTTCCACGATAGACCTGCAGCTTTAACTTCGGCCATGACTTCATCAGCTTTACCGGCAGCTAAAGACGTTTCGATCGATTTAACAAATGTCAGATACTTCTCGTCAGCAATCAGTTTTTTTGCAATATCATTCTGCACAGATTCTAAAGTCGACTTTTGCGACGGTTTTTTATCGATCACTTTGATAATATGGAAGCCGAAGCTTGATTTAACTAAGCCTGAAGTTTTTCCGACCGGTAATGCAAAAGCAGCCATTTCGAATTCAGGAACCATTTGACCTTGCGAGAAGTAACCGAGGTCACCCTTTTTAACTTTTGAACCTGGATCGTCGCTGACTTCTGCCGCGACTTTGCCGAAATCTTCTTTGCTTAAACGTTTCAACACGGCTTCAGCTTTTACTTTCGCTAACGCCTCAGGTTGTTGAGCGTCAATTTTTACTAAAATATGAGACGCGCGAACCTGCGCTTTTGTGTCGTAGAGGCTTTTGTTCGAGTTGTAGTACTCTTCGACTCTCTTTTTGAAGGCCGCATCCGCCAATTTCTGACTGATTTCAGCTGCCGGAACGGCCGCATCTTTTGCAAATTGGGTTGCGCTTAAACCAACGTACTCAAGATTAAGTTTAGACGAGCGAAGCTCTTGTTCGAGACCTTTTTGCACATCTGAAACCTGCATTGACGCTTCAAAAAGCTCGCGAGTTCGTTGTGTTT
>JANPAD010000316.1:0-2111 GCA_031429735.1 Bdellovibrio sp.
AACCCGCTCATGATCATCGAAGAAAAATTAAAGCTGCTTCAGTTGAGCGAAAGCAAAAAAACTTATTTCTTTTTTGAACACGACCCTTACTGTGACGCCGCAACGGTTGAAAAACAAAATGATGATTTCAAAGCCGGCGAAAGGTTCAGTCTGACATGAGACAACGCCTAGTCCTGATTCGTGATGAACTGACTGAAATACGTTTGGTGGCTTCCAGCCTGGCTTTTTCGACGTTGCTTTCAATCATTCCGTTTCTAGTAATCGTGCTGGCGGGTTTTCAGTACATCGGCGGGCTCGAAGAGTTTTACCCGAAAGTCGAAGCCATTCTATTTAGTTACATGCGTGAGGCCACCGGCAGCGCCGTCAGTAAATATATCCGCAGCACCCTTGAACAGGTCGACTTCAGAACACTCGGAATTTCAGGCGTTCTTTTTTTGTTGTGGTCATCAACGGGCTTGATCCGCAATATCGATTACGCGTTTAACCGCCTATGGAAGCACAAAATCGAAATCCCCTTCTTCAAACGTCTTTGGATGTGGTGGGGCATATTGATGGCCGTGCCGGTGGGTTTAGCGCTGTTTATCGGCGTGCGGTCGATTTTTCTTTGGAATGACAGAGTCCGAACACTTGAACATCAGTTTGTGTTCAGTTTGTGGATTTGGGGTTTTATATTTTTGATGTACAAGTATATTCCGGCCGCGAAGGTGCGCACGTTGCCCGCAATGATCTCTTCGATGCTCGTTAGTCTTATTTTATTTGTGGTGCAGAAGTCTTTTTTCTGGATCTCGGCCAGCGTTTTTAGACAGAACAAAATTTACGGCTCGTTGGCGTCGGCGCCCATTTTTCTGATCTGGCTTTTGGTTATGTGGTACGTGGTGCTGATCGGGGTCTCTTTCTGCGCCTTTTTGCAGCATAAATTCGCGAAAAGCTCTTAACATTTAGCCCAAGCTTTGTTAGTTTGAAAATTCATTTGAATCGCTTCGGCGGTCACAACAGCGGTTCCGTAGCTCAGCTGGATAGAGCAATTGCCTTCTAAGCAATAGGTCGAAGGTTCGAGTCCTTCCGGAATCACCAAGTCTATCATTAATGGACTTTTAGATCTACAGTTTTGAAAGGTTAGGTTTATGCAAACATCTCTGCTGCAAAACGATAAAAATCTAACGGAAATTGTACAAAAATTGAAAGATCATTTTAATCCGTTAAAAACTTATCTTTTTGGATCACGAGCAAATGGAACTGCAAATTCAGAAAGTGATTATGATCTATTTCTTATTATTAAAGATTCTGCTCAAACTAAAATTGAACGTATGCAAGAAGCTAATCAAGTCCTTTGGGGAAGATCTGTATCCGTTGACGTATTTATTTATACCGAAGCTGAATTTAATTCCTTAAATAGTGACATTAATTCAATCGCAAATACTGTATCTGTAGAAGGCTTAGAGCTGTGAAAAGTTCTGATGTCCAACGATGGTTTAAATTGTCACGCGTTGATTTGTTAATGGCAGAATACTTATTTTCATCTAAAAATTCAGAAATGTGGATCGGCGTCGTATTCAATTCTCAGCAAAGCGTTGAAAAAGCAATCAAGGGACTTTTAAGCCATAATTCTGTGAAAATCACCAAGACCAATGATATCGCGCAACTCTCATCTGAGCTGTTAAAATTCTATCCAGAGTTAAATGACCTACTCCGCAAAGCTTCAAATCTAACTCCGTATGCCGTCGCTTATCGCTATCAAGATGCGTTGGCTGATGACCTGACTGAAAAACAGGTTATAGAGGCTATTGATTTAGCAAAAACAGTATATTCTGAGCTGACAAGCCTTACTTAGTAAGATTCGACGAAATCCACTTAATCCACTCGCCAGGACAGGTCTCCATTTTGCAATGATCAAAATTTGCAAGCGGAGGAATTATTAAAAGCCTAAGACGCACAGTGAAATTTTTTTTAATGTTCGTACCCGTCTTACTAGTTGCATCAACGGCGCAAACGCAACAGCTCAAGCTCAGAAGCCTTCGCGTTGATCCAAGTTACTTTTATAACCTCTATCCAGGCAGCACTGTTCAGAGCATTGCGGCGGACGTCGTCTCAAAAGCCAAGGCCGCCGGGGC
>JANPAD010000317.1:0-1553 GCA_031429735.1 Bdellovibrio sp.
CAACGAAGATTTTTCTCTGACAACACACACTGACGAAGAAGAGTACTGGGTCGAATCTTTTGATCACCCGCTCATGATCGTAAAGATTAAAATCAATAACGAGCAAATTTTTTTAACCACCAAACACCAAGTCACCTTTGAAGCGGACCCCAAAAAATGGTCGGTCGATGAATGGGATCAGTTTAACGGACTGACCACAACCGGTGCTCCTTTTGTTTTAAGCGAAGTCGCCCAAGGAAAGCTTTTTAATTCAGTTGAATCTTTTGATGACGACGGTTTCACACTCGGCGACAAATACATTCCAACACCGCCTTACTTTATTGAATCGGCGCCGGTCGAAGATTCAAAATTTTGGGGACAGATATACGAGGCCGAACAAAACCCCAGCTGGAACCTAAACGAACCCGCCGAAGCGTTCAAAGACATGTTACCGAGGCTTAAATTGCCGAAATCGCGCATTCTCGTTTTAGGCTGCGGCGAAGGACATGATGCTGCTTTTTTTGCTCGTGCCGGCCATCTGGTTACAGCAGTCGATTTTTCGGCTGAAGCGATTGAGCGTGGAAAAAATAAATACGGCGATATTGCAAATTTGAGTTTTGAAAAAATGAATGTTTTTGATTTGCCGCAAGACTGGAATTACTCGTTTGATTTGGTCGTTGAGCACACTTGCTTTTGCGCCATTCCGCCTGCGCAACGCGAAGATTTAGTTAAAGTTTACCGCCGCGTTTTACATGAAGAAGGCCAACTTCTGGCTGTTTTTTTCACGATGGAAAAACGCTCGGGACCGCCCTACGGCGCCACCGAATGGGAAATCCGCGAACGTACCAAAAACCATTTTCAATATTTATTCTGGGGACGTTTACGAAATTCAATTGACCGCCGAATGGGCCAAGAGCTTTTTGTGCTAGGTAAAAAACGCTAATTTAGCGCTGGAAATATTGACTATTTTGAACGATAATTGAGCTATGAAAAAAACCGCCTTAGCATTTGGTTCTGTTCTTTGCTTAATGACTCTCATGATCAATTGCTCCGGCAACAAAGACTTGAATGCCGCCGGACGAAACGGCTTCACCTATATTTACACGACATCCAGCACGAAGGGTGACTTTGCGGACTGGACTTTTAATGGAACTGATTTACGTGGAGATTGGCAGTCACTTGATGCGAATGGCGTCATTAACTTCAGCCTCAGCGTTCAAGCCGCCTGCCCAAATTACAATGCGACCTACAATTACTACACATGCACCGTCAATTCAGCGTCGAGCACTTGCGCCGAGGGCCCGGGCGCCGACAACTGTTCAAGCCTAAGTACACTGAGTCTAAAAGTACTTGAGTCTCCGGGTTCAAGTATTTCAGTCCAAGCCTCTGGTTTTACAAATAACCAACAACTCTTTGCCGGATTCGCGAAAAACGTTGTCGGGTGTGGCGTATCGATCGCCGGAGATTACGTATTTATGAGAGGCGGCTTAGGACAAACCAAAATTTTCGGTTTACAACGAGTCGACGCAGATTTTTTGAGTGTCAACGTAGCCGAATTCGGATTAAAGTCCGCC
>JANPAD010000318.1:0-2265 GCA_031429735.1 Bdellovibrio sp.
GATGATTGGCGATGGAGTTAACGACGCCCCGGCTTTAGCTGCGGCCGATGTCGGCATTGCAATGGGCACCGGCACTGATGTGGCCATGCATACGGCCGGCATTACGCTTATGCGCGGTAATCCACTTTTAATTCCGGATGCATTAGAAATTTCAAAAAAGACATACAGCAAAATTAAACAAAATTTATTTTGGGCGTTTGTTTACAATATCGTCGGAATCCCGATGGCCGCCATGGGGCTTTTAAATCCTGTTATTGCGGGCGCCGCCATGGCGTTTAGTAGCGTCAGCGTCATTTCAAATGCGTTACTCTTACGTCGATGGAAACCGGCAAGTCAAATTCAACAAACAGAAGGAAAAAAAGGATGAATATCGGACAAGCAGCACAAATTTCGGGTGTTAATGCCAAGCTCATTCGGCATTACGAATCCATCGGGATCATACCGAAAGCCAGCCGAAGTGACGCAGGTTACAGAACCTACTCTGAATCAGAGGTTCACATTCTTTCCTTTGTAAAGAGGGCCAGGACTTTGGGTTTTTCAATGAAAGAAATTAAAAAACTTGTAAGCCTTTGGAGAAATAAAAGTCGTGCAAGCGCTGAAGTCAAAGCCATGGCGACAAAGCATGTTGAAGAGATGGAAAAAAAAGTGACTGAACTACAAGCCATGGTCAAAACATTAAAACATTTGGCTAAGAATTGTCATGGTGATGGAAGGCCTGAGTGCCCAATTCTAGACGATTTCGCAAAAGCCTAAGGGGAGATATGAAACATATATTAAAACTAGTTATCGTTACAACTTTACTATCAGGTCTGGGCGTTACGGCGCTAGCTAAAACTGTACGTTATGAACTCAACATCGAAAATAAGAAGTTCAACGTGACCGGCCGCGAGGTCGATTTTGCCTTAATGGTCAACGGTGGTATTCCGGCTCCAACCTTAGAATTCACTGAAGGTGACGACGCTGAAATCGTTGTTACTAATCATCTGGCCAAGGACGAAGTCTCACTTCACTGGCATGGCATTCTGCTTCCGCCCGAAGAAGATGGCGTGGCCTATGTCAATACTCCACCAATTCTTCCCGGAACTTCCAGAACTTTTAAGTTTAGAATTCGGCAGCATGGAACCTATTGGTATCACTCACACACAATGCTTCAGGAACAAAAGGGAGTTTACGGCGCAATCGTTATTCACCCTAAAAAAGAAATTGTTAAAGTAGATCATGAGGCTGTGGTGGTCATAAGTGATTGGTCAGATGAAGACGCAGATCAAATCATGCGAAATTTAAGAAAAGACGGAGACTACTATCTTTATAAAAAGAACTCGGTCAGGTCTATTTTGGGTGCGGCCAAGGCGGGAGGTCTTAAAACCTATTTTGCCAATGAATGGGAGCGCATGGGCGGAATGGATCTTTCAGATGTGGGGTATGATGCGTTTTTGATTAATGGAAAAAAAGATTCGCAGCTGCGGACAGCTCATCCGGGCGAAAAAATAAGGCTCAGAATTATTAACGCGGCCTCATCAAGTTATTTTTATGTCTCGCTCGCCGGGTTACCTATGCAGGTTATTTCGGCTGATGGAACTGATATAGAACCTATCCAAGCAAAAGAACTCTTGATGGGAACGGCAGAAACCTACGACATACTTTTCACGGTCCATGAACATAAAAACTTTGAACTTCGGGCAACGGCTCAAGATGTGACAGGCTCTGCGTCGGCATGGATTGGTATGGGGACTCAAGTTAAGGCACCTGAAAAACCGCGTCCAGATCTCTATGCACCGATGAATCATACGGGGCACGCAGCAGGCTCCACGGATCATTCTCAAATGGACCATAGCAAAACAAGTCCTGAAGCAGAGGATCACTCGCAAATGGATCACTCCATTCACATAGATCATAAAGCAGTTGTCGTGCAAGAAGGACCACTCGTTGAAACTTTAACAGTCGACGATTTAAAAGCTCAAGCACCCACGACTTTGCCGAAAGATAAAAAAGTGATGGAGTTTAAACTAAGCCTTGGCGGAGATATGGAGCGCTATGTTTGGCATATCAACGGTCAAGCTATTTTTGATGATCGCTATATCAATATAAATGAAGGCGATGCCGTTCGGTTCATTTTTGAAAATTCAACCATGATGCATCATCCGATGCATTTGCATGGACACTTTTTTCGGGTGCTGAACAAAAATAGTGAATACTCACCAATGAAGCACACTGTTGATGTTCCGCCGATGGGCACAAGAACCATTGAATTTTATGCCAATGAAC
>JANPAD010000319.1:0-6169 GCA_031429735.1 Bdellovibrio sp.
TACATCGGGTAGATACACCATTTATCACCGGTGCGGTGATGCGGCGTTTTACGAATGCGGTATAATAACGGGTCGCACATATTCATATTCGGCGCATGCATGTCGATTTTAGCACGTAAGACACATTCGCCTTCAGCAAACTCACCGGCCCGCATCCGCGCAAACAAATCAAGGTTCTCTTCAACCGATCGATCACGGTACGGAGAATTTCGCCCCGGTTTCATGAAATCGCCGCGGTATTCGCGAAGCTCTTCTTCTTTCAAATTGCAGACGTAGGCTTTGTTGTTTTTTATTAAATACACAGCCCATTCGTAAATTTGTTCAAAATAATCTGACGCATAGTAAAGATGTTCTTTCCAGTCAAAGCCCAGCCACTTCACATCTTTTTGAATAGATTCAATGTATTCAACTTCTTCTGTTTCAGGATTCGTGTCGTCGAAACGCAAATGGCAGCGGCCATTGAAGTCTTGCGCTAAACCGAAGTTCAGACAAATTGATTTCGCGTGACCGATATGCAGATAACCGTTCGGCTCTGGCGGAAAACGTGTGATGACCTGCCCGCCGTTTTTACCCGCTTCAAGATCTTTTTCAATAATCTGTTTTAAAAAATTCGCGGCTTCAACCGGAGTTTTTGAGTTTGAATGAGAAGGGTTAGCACTGTTGGGTTTCGTTGGATTCGACATAGAAATCAGTATGTCGTTTGCCTCGTATTTCTGTCAAATTAACATGTCTTATCGGTGCAATAACACGCACTGGTCCATTGTCTAGCGGCGGGCTCGCGACGAGCGGTTCCAAAGTAGGACTTTGGCCCATATTTCAATCACCCCGACTCGCCCTAGGTGCATGTCCATAGAGTTCAGATAAGATTTAAATCGAAAGGAATTTATTATGAAATCAAAATCGACCCTTTTCGCGAGCCTTTTTGCCGCTCTTTGCACCTTCACTCTTTCCAGTTCAACTGCACTGGCGCACGCTGACCTTGGAGGTCAACCGATGACGGCCATTTACGCGGATCTCGAACTGCTTAAAACCTTGAACATACCGGTTCTCTATTCAACTGAAGGTATCGAAATTGGCTACACTGTTGTTTCGGGCGCGACGCTACAAAAAATTTCAGATGCGGCTCACTTAAAAGGTCGCTGCGGAAACTTTGAAGCTTTAAATGAAATTCCGGCCAATCTTGATTCAGTCAAAAAAACGTTTACGTCATTTCAAAAAGAACACCGTAAAAATCTGACCTATGAAATGCTGGCACGGCGCACTTCAGAAATTGAAACCAAACCTGAAATCGTCGAAGCCATCAACGAACTCAAAGCCGATGAAATCCGTCAAACTGTCACATGGTTGTCGAACTTTCCCGACCGTTACAACAAGGCCACTGATCCGAACAAGCACATCAACGAATTCGTCGATAAATTAAAAGTATTGGCTGCAAACACAACATACCCTGTTACCATTGATCTGATTTCACATAACAGCACGAAACAAAAATCGGTGCGCATGTCGATCAAAGGATCAACAAACCCGAATGAAATTATTGTTCTGGGCGGTCACTTGGATTCTATCAACCAAAACGACAAAAGAGCCAAAGCTCCCGGCGCTGACGATAATGCTTCAGGCTCAGCCAGCATTCTTGAAGCGGCCCGCGTTCTGTTAACAAAAGCTCAACCGCAAAGAACCATCGAATTTATGTGGTATGCCGGTGAAGAATCAGGACTTCTGGGTTCAGCTGAAATTGCTGCGACTTACAAAAAAGAAGCCCGCAAAGTGATTGCCGTTTTGCAGCTGGATATGACTTCTTTCGCAGGCAACGGCCCTAACCGTATCGCCAGCATGACCGACTTCACAAGCCCATGGCTGCGCGATTACCTGAAAGCCATGAACATTGCGTATCTTGACCTTGAAATTTTAGAAGACAAATGCGGTTACGGCTGCAGTGACCACGCCTCATGGTACAAACAAGGCTACCCGGCTATTATTCCCACTGAAGCCAAATTCGATAACATGTTTCATGACCTGCATACAGTTCGTGACGTGATCAACGACCGAACAAGCTTCGACCATGCGCTCATCTTCTCAAAAATAGCTCTCATTATGGCCATGGACCTCGGCAACTCAACAAACCAAGAACCCGTCATCCGATAAACCTCATCTGTTACTCAAAATGAAAAAAGCGCGAATTAATTCGCGCTTTTTTCATTTTATCCAGATCATTTCAAAAAACTAGCGGCGTAAAGTCGCATCATAAAGAGGTGTTACGCGCGGAAGTAGTGCCGTAATATCTTTTATACGCGTCGTGTCCGTCGGATGTGTCGATAAAAATTCGGGGGTGCCACTATTGCCGCCGGCCTGGCTCATTTTCTGCCACAAAGTAACCGCTTCCTTTGGATCGTATCCGGCACGCGCCATCAATTCGAGGCCGATCGTATCAGCTTCAGATTCCTGACCGCGACCATATTTTAAAGTCAAAACTGTACCCAGCAGCGCCCCGCCTTGTACGTAACGCTGATCGACGCCGTAAACCTGCGCCAAAAGTGCAGCTCCTACGACAACCCCTTGCTGGACGATCGCCTGACTGTAACGTTCACGGCCATGTTCACGCAGAGCATGTGCAATTTCATGGCCCATGACCGCCGCAATTTCAGCATCGGTCATTTTTAATTGTTCAATGATGCCCGAGTAGAACATGATTTTGCCGCCGGGCATGCAGTAGGCGTTCAATTCTTTTGAAGTTAAAACGTGGGCTTCCCATTTCCAATCCAAAGCGTCTTTGCGAAAAATGGCGACATGGGGAATTAATCTTTTTGCAATCGTCTGAACACGCTGCACCTGAGACGAATTAACATCCAAAGTTTTTTTAGTTTGGGCTTCGGCTTTAACTTGGTCGTAGCTTTTTGCTGCCTCTGCTTCAATTTCCGATGAAGACGCTAAAAAAAGTTGCTGACGATGCACGCCGACCGCGCCTTCATCCGTTGAAGAGGCACAGGCCGTTAAAAAAAGTAGAGCTAAAACAAAGTAATTTTTTATCATTGAAAACCTCGTGGTCCATCAGAATTATTATGTTTTTGAAGACGAGGCTAGTATTAAGTTGAATTTTCCGAATATGATAAATAGCATCATATTGAGAGCATTTTGTGACTGTAAACACGACTTTAAAGGCGGATATGAAATCAAAGGCCCTAGTTATTGTTGCGCACCCACACTTAAAACAATCTGTGGCCAACAAACGTATCATCGAGAGCCTGAAAGACATGGAGCATGTCACCATTCACAACCTCTACGACAATTATCCTTATTTTCACATCGATGTAAAAAAAGAACAGAATCTTTTGCGTGCTCATAATTTAATCGTGTTCCAACACCCTTTTCTTTGGTACAGCATGCCTGCGCTTTTAAAGCTGTGGGTGGATGAAGTGTTGACTTCGGGTTTTGCTTACGGACCCAACGGTGACGAACTCAAAAGTAAAATGTTTCAACTTTCAATCACCGCTGGCGGCGACATCGACACTTATCAAGATCAAGGGACTCACCGCCACAGCGTCGACCAGTTTTTAACCGGCTACAAACAGATATGCCACTTTTGCCAAATGCGCTGGCTCGAACCTTTGGTCCTTTACGGCTCGCGCAGGTCTGAAAGCGAACATCTTGTTAATCATATCAACGAAATTAAAAACGCAATTCAAGTTCAACTAACAGGTCCAACTTATGCACCACGATAACTCATTTTTAAATTTGATTGTTTTTCTTTCCGCCGCCGTAATCTGCGTGCCGATTTCAAAAAAATTAGGTTTGGGAGCCGTACTCGGTTACCTTATCGCCGGGCTTTTGATCGGGCCACACGGGTTTGGCTTTATTTCTGACGTCGAGTCCGTGTTGAGCTTTTCTGAGTTCGGCGTCGTGCTTTTACTTTTTGTGATCGGTCTTGAATTGAATCCTAAAAAATTATGGACCATGCGTGTGCCGATCTTCGGCCTCGGCGGCCTGCAAGTGGTTATCAACTCTGTTTTAATTAGCGGAGCAGCCTATCTGCTGGGTTGCGCTCCGGCTACCTCGGCCCTTATCGGTATGGGCTTTTCACTTTCTTCGACAGCGATCGCTTTACAAATTTTAAACGAAAAAAAATTACTCGGTTCAAGTGGCGGTCAATCCAGTTTTTCTGTTCTGCTTTTTCAGGATATTTCAGTTATCCCCATGCTGGCCTTGGTTCCCTTGCTAGCAAGCGGCCTCAACGGGATGGGCAACGACGCCTTAAAAACTTTTGCATATACGGTCATCATTATTTTAGTCACTTTAATTGCGGCTCGCTACCTTCTGCGTCCAATTCTACATTTTATTGCAAGTCTTCACCTCCGCGAAATATTTACAGCGATGACGTTGTTGCTGGTACTGGCCATGGCTTTTCTGATGCAAAGCTTGAATATTTCGATGGCTTTGGGCGCATTCTTGGCGGGCGTTCTATTAGCCGACAGCGAATACCGCCACGCACTTGAAACAGATATCGAACCGTTTAAAGGTTTATTGCTGGGCTTGTTTTTCATATCAGTCGGTATGTCAGTTAAACTTTCAAGTTTTTTACAACAGCCATTTTTAATTTTGGGCCTTGTCATCGGCGTTTTGCTGCTCAAAATAGGTGTCCACCTGGGGCTCGCCCGACTGTTCAATCTTCCTCAGAGCCAACGTAAATTTTTCGCCTTAGTTATTTCGCAGGTAGGCGAGTTCGCTTTCGTTCTTTTCGGTGCCGGAGCCGCCGTTAATCTGATCGAACCTGAGCTCCAGGATATCTTGTTAACGGTCGTCACGCTTTCAATGCTGACCACACCTTTAGTCATGCTGTTGTACGACCGTATTATTTGTTCTTTTGAACAGGGCTCTTTACAAGAAGCCGATGTCATCGAAAATGATCATAACAAAGTGATTATCGCGGGCTTCGGGCGCTTCGGCCAGATTATCGGACGTCTTCTACATGCAAATAAAATTACCGCGACGGTTCTGGATTACGAACCGGAGCAAATCAATTTACTCCGCCGTTTCGGCTTTAAAGTTTATTACGGAGACGCCACTCGGCTTGATCTGCTTGAAGCCGCCGGCATTGCCCAAGCTGAAATTTTGATCGTAGCCATTGATGAAGTCGAGTCTAATATTGCGCTGGCAAAGCTTGCTAAAGAGCACTACCCGCATCTCAAGGTTTTTGCGCGGGCCCGTAATATTCAGCATGTGTTTGAATTAATGGATTTAAAAGTTGAAGGGATCGAACGTGAAACATTCGAAGCCTCTCTTCGTATGGGCGCACAAGTTTTACAGAACCTTGGGTGGTCCCCTTACGAAAGCGTTAAAGCCGCCCACATTTTCCGAAATCATAATATCCAGGTGAATGAAGAACTCTACAAGACCCGACAAACCGAATCAGCTGAGTTTGTCACACAAGCCAAACAGGCACGTGACGACTTAGCCAAAATGTTTGAAGAAGAGTCGCAGGTCCGTCCGCACGAGAGTTCGTGGTAATCAGGCTTTGAGTTGACGGCGTAAGATCAAGTAGGTCAAAAGGCTGACTGTCGCACAAGCAAAGCTACCCCAGGCCATATCAATAAAAGCAATTTTTACTGTAAAATCTTTCAACGTGGCCACATTGGTCATATCATACAATCCATAGGTCAACAGACCAAACAGGCCGCCGCGCAAAAATACGTTCAGTGGTGTGCTATTAAACTTTTTATGATCCAGCACAAAATATGAAATCCCCACTGCCAGAAATATATAAACCAGAACTGCGGCCCAGTAGACGACATCGACATTGCCATCTTTCAATCTCGCAATCGAAGCCAGCTCAGATATGTAGATATCTTTGGTTACGTAACCCAACCAGAGGGTATCAAAAACGATAAACAGAAAAAACGGGATTAAAAAACTTTTTACTTTAGTCATGTCTTTATCTTAAACAAGTTAATTGCGAAAACAACATTTTGAGATGGAAAAGTCAGAGGCTCCAAATATTTATAAATATTTGGAGCGGGAGACGGGACTCAAACCCGCGACCTATGCCTTGGCAAGGCATCGCTCTATCAACTGAGCTACTCCCGCAATTTCATTTGCGAAAGAAGAATTTAAATATAATATTCGTTCGTGTCAACCGATTGATTTTGCTATAAAAATATACATCTGCGCCCGACTA
>JANPAD010000320.1:0-13236 GCA_031429735.1 Bdellovibrio sp.
CATCATTCTAGTTGAATGAAATTAGTCAGTTGGAATGTTAACGGAATCAGAGCGTGTGGCAAGAACGGCTTTTTAAATTGGTTTGAACAAGAAAAAGCCGATATTGTTTGTGTGCAGGAAATCAAAGCCACACCTGAACAACTTGAAGAAAACTTTCGGAATCCGATGAAGTATCATTCATTTTGGAACCCGGCTCAAAAACCCGGTTACAGCGGCACGGCCGTGTTCAGTAAAAAAGAACCGCTCGATGTGCAGTTGGGTTTGGGAATTCCTGAATTTGACAGCGAGGGACGGGTGATGATTTTAAAATACCCGAAATTCACGCTGATGAACTCTTACTTTCCGAACAGTCAGCGCGAACTCACGCGCTTACCCTATAAATTGGCGTTCTGCGAAGCGTTCATGAAAAAAGCCCAAGCTCTTAGAAAAAAAGGCGAAAATGTCATTATGTGCGCCGACTGGAATATCGCCCACCAAGAAATAGATTTAAAAAATCCGAAATCGAATCAAAAAAATGCAGGTTTTTTGCCCGAAGAGCGCGCCTGGATGGACCGTTTTATTAAAGCGGGCTATGTCGATGCTTTCCGGCAGTTTCAACCTGAAGGCGGTCATTACACTTGGTGGAGCTATCGCCCGGGCGTGCGTGAAAAAAATGTCGGTTGGCGCTTAGATTATTTCATGACGAACGAAGAATTTAAAGACCGGCTGAAGACTTCGTATCATCGTAACGAAGTCTTCGGTTCAGATCACTGTCCGGTCGTAGTTGAGCTGAAAAAATAGCTGATTACTTTTTATTGAGCTTCGACATTAAACGAAGCATTTCGATGTAAAGCCAAACCAACGTGACCAATAGTGCAAAGCCGCAATACCATTCCATAAATTTTGGAGCTTTGCGCGCGTGCGCCTGCTCTATCATATCAAAATCTAAAAGTAGATTGAAAGCTGCAACACCGGTCACGATAACAGAGAAGGCAATGCCCATGGGGCTGGCCTGGTGAATCATCGGCATCGAGCTGCCGAAGAAGCCCATCACCATATTGGCAACATAAGTCAGCGCGATAGCGCCGGTGGCGACCATCACAATTGAACGTAATTTTTCAGTCACCTGAACTATACGAAAACGGTAAAGCGCCAACATCAAAACAAAGCAGCTAATCGTGGCGAACAAAGTGTTGGTGACAATGCCGGGGTACTGAGCGGCGTAAACTGCTGAGATCGTTCCAAGCAGCAGACCTTCAATAACAGCGTAAGGCTGCGAAAGATATGTTGCCGTGTGCGGCTTAAAAATAATGAACAGGCACAAAACTAAATTTACAATTAAGGCGCCGATCATGATAGCCGGTGATTGCAGAGTCCATCCGATGTAGGCACCGAACATCGTCAGCAAAATCAGAATACCGGATTTGTTGATCGTTCCTTCCATAGTCATGGTGTCTTGAGTGACTTGGCCGTCAATTCGATTCCAGACTTTTTCGTTAAGAGCAGGGCTCGACATGGTGATCTCCTTTGAAATGTTATATTAAAATTCTAGCAATGATCAGTGTGAAAGCAACTGCGTTTCGAGCAGGTCTCGCTCGTGGACAAAAACCTCACTGCGGCGTTCATTATAACCCCATATCAGCCGCAAAAACACTCTGTTCGACCTCAGCCACAGGCGTACCTGTTGCAATTGATTGGGTTTGAGAAGTTAGGCCAATCAAACGAAATTAAAAGGAGATCGACATGAACTATTTAAAAACTAAAATTCAAGAGGTGAATGGCCGCGTGGGTGTCCCCATTTTGCTTTATGTACTAGGAGTTCCGGGCAGTGTCGTCGTATTACTGTGGTTTTTCGTTTTTCGGGGTCAATAGGTTTGCTGAACCGTGCAATTTATAAGAGGCCACCGCACGAGGTGGATCATTGGAATCATCATTATTGCCTTCGTCCTCATGCGAGCGGCTCTGCCGGCAATAGCTCAGCCAAGAATAAATAAATTTTTGGCCGAATTTTCTCCGGTTTACATTTTGCATGTTGAGGACTTCGATATCAGCCTAATTAGAATGGCCTACCGCTTTGAAAATGTAACAGGCAAGTTAAGGCTCAACGAGCAAGAATTTTTAGCGATCGAATCGGTTGATGTTTCGGTGGCCTGGCGTGAGCTTATTGAAGGAAAAATTCATACGGACATTGAAGTCTCAGAAATGAAGTTGACCGGCGATCCGACGGTTCTAACGGCCTCAACTTCGAAAGAAGCTGCACCGGTCGAAGACGCAAAACAGGTTAAAGATAATCTGTTTCCGTTGCGGGTCACTCGACTTGTTCTTCGTCATTCATCAATTGAAATCGGCGATGTTGTCGGGCTCGGGGAAGAGAAAAAATTAGTCCTAAACGAAGTCGAAGCGCGGGTTAATAATTTAACACCGGAGCGTGAAATGTCGCAGACATTTTTCACCATCCAAGGTGCAATTTTAGGGTCAGCCATTTTAAAAGTGACGGGTAAGGCTGAAATGAACCGAAAACCCAGAGCCTGGGATATGGATATTGAAATGCATGATTTTAATTTAGTTGAAGCGAATCCTATTCTCAAGCGCATGGTACCTTTCACATTTACCTCAGGAAAAATGGACTTGTTCGGCGAGATTAAATCTGAAAACGACGAAATGGTCGGGTATCTGAAACCTTTTTTGCATAACGCTGATATCATCGATTCACGAGAACATTTTAAAAATGGCAAACAATTTCTATATGAAATCGGCGGGGCTTTAGGCAACTTTCTTTTGCAGAGAGACAAAGAGAAAACCACCGCAACTAAAATTAACTTCAAAAGAAAAAACGGAAAACTTGATTACAGTTTGGGTGAAGTTTTAGGTAGTGCGATCGAGCACAAGACAGCTAAGCCTTTTACGCCGCAAATTGACGACAGTCTTTCCATTGAATAGCAAAGAAGGAGCATTTATGAGAATTAAAATACAAATTGCAGTCATCGTCGCATTGGTTGCATTCACCGCGTGTTCAAGCACCCCTGAAACAGCAACAAAAATAGTAGCGGTTAATAACTCTCAACCAAAAGCCAGCATCGAAGCTAAGCAAGTGGCCGCAGAACAAGAGGCTTCAAAAGTAACCGAGATTAAATTTGACGAAGGGCAGGCCGCACTCACAGAAGCGGCTCGCGTGAATCTTGATAAACTGATGGGCCAAGCCGTACCCAGTGATCGAGTTGAGGAAGTGATTGTGCTCTCGTGGGCCGATCAAGAGTATCCAAGTGTTAACACAAAAAAACTTTCTAAAGCCCAGCAGCAACTCGCCAAAGACCGCAGCAAAAATATCGCGGATTATCTAAAAAAACTGAATCAGAAAGCCAGCGTTAAGACGCATAATATGGCAGCCCGCCCGAATGCTTTAAGCAATTTGATTAAAACGAAAGATGCGCGTCTTAAAAAATCTTTAGAAGTCGCAGGCATTCCGAATTCAGATAATACGAACGGCAAAGCACCGTCAAAGGCGGGGCATGCGATGGTTATGGTCATCATGAAAGAGGAGTGATCAGTTGAGGCTAGCTGCTGAAGGCAATAATAGTTCCGGATAAAATGAAGAGCGCACATGAAATGCGGCGAACCAAAGGCATCGAAACTTTATCGGTGAACTGATGGCCAAAAAAGACGGCTAGCCCGTCGGCTAAAATCATTCCGAAAGTTGTACCGACCGTTACTAAAACGGGAGACGCGAACTGCGCCCCAAGTGCGACGGTAGCCAATTGGGTTTTGTCTCCCATTTCGGCTAGAAAGAAAGCCACGAGTGTTGTCATAAATGGGCCCCAGTTGTGGGCTTCTTTTAAGCCTTCATCTTTGTCAGGTATTAGCATCCACAAGCCGAAGCCCATGAATGTGGTAGCCAGAACCCATTTTAAAATTTCAGGTGAAACTAAAAGTGTAATGTAACTACCGACGTAGCTAGCCAGCGCATGATTCAGGATTGTGGCGACGAGGATCCCGAACATGATCGGGACAGGTTTACGAAAGCGGGCGGCCAGTACCAAAGCCAGCAACTGGGTTTTGTCACCCATTTCGCTTAAAAAAACCAATGCAAAAGAATTGAATATCGCTTCCATGAAACCTCACTTTGCACTCTTTCGAGTTGCCAACCGTTGCCTTGCGCAAACGGTCACTATGGCCGTGAAGTCAGAAGTCTTGCGGGACATGAGACGACACGGCGTTAAAAAACACCAATGTCAGTCTCGTCAAAAAAGAAAAAATCTTTTCAAATATGCCGGGGTTTGTACCCAGTATGTCGACATATCTATCGTCCGGTTGAACCGGGCCGATCGACTACTCCCTAACTTCAGTCACAATATTTTAAAAGAAGGCCGGAAGCAACTTTCAAGTGACGAAGTCGGGTACTTTCGGCTCAATTTGAAACGGGCCATTAAAAAATGAGTGCCTTGGTTGAAGATGCTATATTCTATCAACTGGCCGTGTCGGCCCATGGGGATTCAGGTTTGTTTAAAAACAAGTCGTTCGTTTATATTTTTTCTTTTTTAGCGGCTTTGCCGCTCCTGATGTTTTTTAATAATTGTACCGGGGGCCTTGATTCTCAGAGCAGCGCTTCTGAGGCGGACAGCAATTCAGCCGCAAACGTGAACTTTAGCGGTAATAAGGCAGCTGAAATTCTGTTGGTCTCCAATTCGGGATCGGTTTGGGGTTATGCACGCGATACGGTTAACAAAAGTCAAATTTTGAATGTTCGTTTTTACGTTGATGGCGCTTCGGGCGGAGGGCGCTTTGCCGGTCAGGCTTGGGCCAATCAACTATCTTCAGGCCCGAACGCGGGCCATTTCTTCACGTATCAACTACCTGCTGAATTCGTCGATGGTTTGTCTCATACTTTGTATATGTATGTGGTGGATGAACGTGTTGAAAACATGTTAGCCCCGGTCAGTTTTGCCGGTTACACGCCGAAGGCAGAATCGGTTTTCAACAGCCAGATCAACGGCTTCGTGCAGACGAACTGCACGCGGTGCCACCAGAGCTATTGGAAATACAGCACGCTTTATTCCGGCCCACTGATGAAACCGACACCGGCTCAGGGTGGAACGGCCACAAATAATTTATTGATCAAGAAAATGTCCGGCGTAGTTTCGCATACGGGCGGGCAGTTTTGTCCGAACGGTTTAAATGATCCGCTGTGCGCCGAAATTCAACGTTGGTGGAAGGCCGAGTTTAATTGATGTCTCATTCGGAGACGTAAGCCGCTGACCGTTGTTTTTGCTCATGAGTTAAAAAAAATAGACCGATAAAGGTCTGGGAGACAACAACAAGATGAAAAAGATTTTAATTACAATTGCTAGTGTACTTCTCGTCACCGCAGTGGTCAGCGTCGCCTATTCTCAGGAAGCTGATGACGGACCGATCGTAACAGCGCCGCCGGACTCACGAGCATTAGGTACGGTGTCCCCTGAAGATGCCGCAAACCCGTTTCCTGCCGTTGTAAGATTAATTGATCAGGCTCAGTCCGTTGGCGGAGCCCCTTCACAACCGATTATTCGTTTTCAATTCGAAGGCGCACCGGCTAACCTTGATATTTCACAGTTCCGTGACCGCGATTTTCATTTCAACGAATTGCCGGAATCGGCGCAGCGTCTGTTCATTCAGGGTTTGCCTTCAGCGGATCGTAACTACTTTGAAAGTTTACCGCAGGATCAGAACAATGACTTCCGTTACGAGCCTCGTAACCCCGGCACATCAGCTCGCCCGTGGGACGGTTTAGTTTCGAATTGGCGCAGCCGCAAAGACAGTTTTTCTATTTCGCACGAGCGTCGCGGTACCGGCCATGAATTGCGCGGTCTGGAAGTACCTAAAGTTTACTGGGTAACTTGGAAACGCAAATTATAAACGAATCACAAAGATTTCAAAAGTAAAAAGCCGGATGATGAATCCGGCTTTTTTTATTTTTAAATTGAGTAACTGAAAAGCAGAGCGCTTAACCAAGTCGTTTTTTAAGATGGTGCTTGCGATATTCGGCTAAATTATAATGGCCATAGGTTTTTGCCTGAAAAACTTCAGTGGCCTCGAGCTCGATTTCATCGACCACATCAATACCGAACCCCATAGGTGAGAAGCCTTTTTTGGCTTCGATTTCGTCAAGGCAAAGTTCGCAAATGCGCTCGATGAACTGTTCGTTCGTTTCGTGAGGGTAGAGGTGCGACAGGATTTCCTCATCAATAAGTTCAACAACGCAGGATTTTATAGATTTCATATCGATTTATTCGGTTTATTCAGGTAAGGTCTACACTGTGAAAACGCCTAGTTTTTTTGAGCTTCGCACAATGGTCGAGTTAATTGATGAGGAATTGGCCCAAAGCCAGTTGCAGGAGATCATCGCGACCGAAGATGGGCTAGTCATGGGTTTTTACCGTTTTCAGCGTGAACCCCGCATGAATTACCTGATTTTTGACCTCGACCGCAGTTGTCCGATGCTGGTTTTGCTCGATGAAAACCCATGGCTACGGTTTAAGAAGACCAAGCCGGTCGGGCTTTTCCTCAATTCGCATGCAAAAAACCAGTTTTTTACCTCGATCGAAATAAAACAAGAACTGGGCCGGGTCATTTTGATGAAGATTGGTCGTGAGGACCAGAACACTGAAATTGAATTTCGAGCTATTCCGAAACAACCTAACCTGATCATCAAAAGCGGCAAAAAATCGATTTCATGGCATCCGGTTGTGCTCTTGGCTGAAAACAACAATCAATACACACAAAGCTCTGAAGCCGAAGAGATTCGTTCGATTGCTTTCATGATCAAGGACTGGAAAAAAGCCAAGTTCATGTTTGCTGAAAAGAAAGAAACTTCGGCGACCCAAAACCCTTATGAGCGTTGGATTAAAAACCGTAAGAGAGACCTCGAGAAAAAAAATAAAGCCCTCCATGCCGTCGAAACTCAAATCGACCAGTTCCGAAACGAAGAGTGGGGCGCGGTCGGCGAACATCTGAAAACCTACGGACTCAAAAACCTGAAGCCCGAATGGTCGGTCTATGTCGATTTTGACGAAAAGGTTTCTCGCAACATTCAAAAATGTTTTGAAAAAGCAAAGGCCGCCCAAACCAAAATAGTCGGTGCCGCGCAAAGGCTTCAAATCTTAAAAAGAGAAGTGGCCGACCTGGCCGATCTTTCCGAAGAAAAGTTCAAAACGAGCCTCATTTTGCTTGAAAATAAGCGTAAAAAATCACCACCTCGTCCGGTTGAGGGGCGTCTTCGCAAAATTGAACTTTCCAGTGGAGAATCAGTCGCGTATATGGGCAAATCGGCAGCGGATAATATGAAACTTTTGAAGCAGTCGAAGCCCCATGATCTTTGGCTGCACCTCAAAGATTACCCTAGCGCCCATGCCATCGTTCACTTGCAAAAAAACCAATCTTTGTCGGATTCAGACCTCCGCAAAGTCGGAAAATGGCTTCTTTCAGAGGGACTTTCTAAAAGTCAGGCCGAAATGGGCGGCAAATACGGAGTGGTTGTGGTGGAGTGTCGTCACGTCAAGCCGCTGAAGGGTGATAAGATGGGGCGTGTCACTTATCACAATGCGCGCGAAATCTTGATTGCGCTCTAAAATCAGAGCTAGAATAATAAAATATTAAAGTACGGTAAGTTAAGAACATGGAGTGTTCCTTATGATCGAAGTCAGTCATTTGTCGAAGAACTATGGTGAGCGACGGGCTATTACAGATCTCAATTTTAAAATTGAGAAGGGTGATGTTGTTGGCTTTTTAGGACCGAATGGTGCCGGCAAATCCACGACGATGAAAATCATTACCGGTTTTATGGCGCCAACAAGCGGCGAAGCCAAGGTTTGTGGCTATGATGTTTTCTTAAATCCGATCGAAGTTAAAAAACGCATCGGGTATCTGCCCGAAACTCCGCCGCTTTACCCGGACATGCTCGTTGAAGATTATCTGCGGTTTGTGGCCGAGTTGAAGCAAGTGCCGATCGAAAAGCTGAAACCTTTTGTTGACCGTGCTCTTGAAAAAGCTCAATTGACGGATGTTCGTCGCCGGTTGATCGGTAATTTATCGAAAGGGTTTAAGCAGCGCGTGGGCATTGCGCAAGCGCTGGTGTCTGACCCTGAAGTTCTGGTTCTTGATGAACCGACGGTAGGGCTTGACCCTAAGCAGGTTGCCGAAATCCGCGACCTGATCAAAGAACTCCGCGGTGAACACACGGTCATTCTTTCAACTCATATTTTGCCTGAAGTGCAGGCCAGCTGTAACCGTGTGATCATTATTCACGAAGGTCAGATCGTGGCACAAGAATCTATTGAGCAAATTTCAAAGCTCAGTTCAGGTACTATTATGCTGAATATTAAGACCCGCAAACACGGGGTGCTGGAGTCGAAACTGGGCGCACTTGATGGCGTCAGCCATGTCGAGACGCTGAATTCACAGCAGTACAAACTGACGATCGACGATGATGAAGATGTCATTGAAAGCGTCGCGCGCGAAGTAATGAACTCAGGTCTTGGCTTGCTGGAATTGGCTCCGGCGCATGCGAACCTTGAAGATGTGTTTCTTAAACTGACATACGGTCAAAATACACGCTAACGGAGGCAGACAATGAACGGTATGTACGTCATATTTAAAAAAGAACTGGCCGGCTTTTTCCAAAGCTCGCTGTTTTATTTTCTTTCTTTCATGATGACAATTTTGTTGGGCATCATGTTTACCACCTCAATGGAAAAGTTTGCCCAGTCTTCCTCGAATGCGATGCTTCAGTTCGGGGTGACGCCCCAGGCTTTGAATATTCACTATGCGGTTTTTCTGCCGCATCTATCGATCGTCAACTTGATTTTTATTTTCTTGGTACCGGCTTTAACCATGAAGCTTCTGTCTGAAGAAAAAAAAGTTCGTACGTTTGACTTGCTTTTGACTTCGCCGGTGACGTCGTTGGCCATTGTTATGGGAAAATACTTTGCCGCGCTTGTCACTATTTTGGCGTTGATTGGTGTTTCATTTATTTATTTGGTGATCGCGCGCCGTGTGTTTGAGTTTGACTGGGGACCGACGCTAGTTTCGGCTTTAGGTATTTTTATGGTGGCTGCGGTTTACGTCGCCATGGATCTGTTTGCTTCAAGCTTGACCGAAAACGGGCTGGTGTCGTTTGTTCTTTCGATCGTGTTCAATCTTTCGGTTTGGTTCGTAGGTGCTTTGAATGAATCTTTTGATAGTCCGAATGTTAAAGCTGTGCTGGAGCATATTTCCCTGAACACACACTTGGCGGGGCTGATTGAAGGCACGGTGCGCACCAATGGTCTCATTTTCTTTTTTAGTCTTATCTTCTTATTTTGTTTTTTGACGGAGCGGGTAATTGAATCAAGCCGTTGGAGTGATTAGTATGAGTCAAAAAGGTAAACTACTTTTTTTAATGTCTCTTTTGAGTTTTCTAGCCTTGGGCGGTTTGTTTTTTGCCTTACGCGTCTGGATGCCGTTTATGTGGATTGTGCTCGGCACAGCGCTCGTCAGTTTTGTGGCCGGAGTTTTTTATGACATTCGCATGCTGGTCGATTTTTTTAGTATGAAAACAACTAAACTAGGTATGAACATGGGCCTAGTTTTACTGCTGACCGTTGTTTTTTTAGTCGTCATTAATTATTTAGGAGCCAAACATTACCAAACGTACGATTTTTCGATTAATCGTATTAACTCAATTTCGGACCAGTCTAAAAAAATCGTGGCCAACTTGGATGGCGATCTGACCGTTAAGTTCTTCTACAAAGACGGTGCAGAGCATGTTGAAGAAAACAAAAAGCTGTTCCGTCAGTTAGTGAAACAGTATGAAGACTTTACCGGCAAAGTGAAATTCGAATTTGTTGAGATGAATGAAAAACCCCGAATGACTTTAGATTACGGCGCGAACAAAGGTTCCGGCGAAGCCTTCATTGAATACAAAGGTTCAAAAAATCGTATTGAAAATTATTCTGAACAAGATTTTACTAACGCTGTTATTAAAGTGACCCGCCAGCATAAAAAGACGATTTACTTTTTACAAGGTCATGGCGAACGCAGCATTGATGACGAAAAAGACGAGCTGAGCCTTTTCGGTTTTAAACAGCTGTTAGAGAAGCAGTCTTACACCGTAAAAGGCATTAATCTTGTCAGTTCGTTGAGTATTCCGAACGATGCCACCGCACTCGTGATTGCCGGTCCGAAGCAGCAGTTTCAGGTTTCAGAAATTATTTCAATTGAAGAGTACTTGAACACCGGCCATAGCCTTCTGCTGTTTCTGGATGAAAAAGAGACCTACGGTTTGGGACCTTTAATTAAAAAATTAGGTATTGAGCTTCAAACACCCTATGTGTTCAACGTTTTTGATTCACCTATGGGGCCGGTCTTAAATCCGCAGGCCCCCACGGTGGCGGTTGAATATTCTGCGACGGACGAAATCACGCGCGTGTTCGGTAACAGTCAAATGACTCAGTTCCGTAACCCCCATTACTTAAAACTTTTAAATAATTCAACGCGTGTTCAAACGGAGGTGCTGGTACGCACTCCGAAAGACACCGTCGCCATACCCGAACTGGATAGTCAGGATTACTCTCCTAAGCAGCAGTTTAACCTGGGCGTACGTGTACGTGGAAGGCTTAACGCCAACGCCAGTGAATTTTCAGCTGTGGTTTTCTCAGATGTTGATTTTGTAAGTAATATTCTGCTTTATCAAAATATCAACCGCGATTTGGCTTTGAATTCGATTTCTTATCTGACAAAAGAAAATGACCTGATTTCGATTTCGGCAAAAGAACCTTTGGCGACCAAGATGCTTATTTCCCCGCCCGAGTTTAGCCAGTTCTTTAAATTTACTTTAGTCGGTTTGTTTATCCCACTTCCGATTGCCATGATGATTTTAAGTTTAGTCCTATGGTACCGCCGGAGACATGCGTAATGCGTTTCAATATCAAACTGATCATTTTTGCGATACTGACATTCGGCTTAACCGGTTATGTCTATTTTTACGAATACAAAGGTGCTGCTAAAACCGAAAAAGATAACAGCCAGAAAATTCTGCCGTACGATATAGATCAGATCAGTTATTTTCAATTGATTAAATCGGATAGTAAAATCGGTTTTCAAAAAAGCGAAACCGGCTGGCAGCTACTTGAACCGATCTTAGAAAATGCCGACAACGATAAAGTCAGTGAATTTTTAACGTCGGTCGGCCAAGAAGTACCGCTGGCGGTCGTGAAAGCCACGGATTCTTCGTTTACAGATCAAGAGATCAGCGAATACGGGCTCGATAAGCCTGCGCTCATCATGAATTTTAAAAACAATGCCGGTGTGACCACTAAAATCAGAGTCGGTACTCTTAAAAATTTCGAAGGGCAAAGTTACGTGTATGTCGACGGTCAGAAAAAAGTATGGGTCGGCAGCGCAAACTGGTTCGCGCGCTCACAGGAAAGGCTGATTGATTACCGCGATAAAAGAATCTTCAGAGAACCCATGGCGCAGGTCACCCAGATTTCGCTACGCACTCTGCAAGACCATGTGGAGTTAAAGCGCGTGCAGAGCAAGTGGGTCAGCAAGCAAAATTCTTACGAACTTGATCAAGGGATGATCCGCGACATCCTAAAAAAAATCAGCGACACGCAAATTGAAGATTATGTTTTTGAAGGCGAGCCTTCGCAATCATTGTTGAAAGAAACTGAAATGGACAAAGCAGTTGTGACAACCGAACTTCAAACCGAAAAAGGTTCGTGGCTGGCTAAGCTTAATTCTAAAAGGGACAATGGCGGACTTTATTTACTGGCCGACCGTCCGACGTATCTTGCAAAGGTTAGTCCGCTCATCTGGGAAACGGTAGCTGCGCTGACTCTTGATGGTCTACGTGACCGCAGCAGTGCTTTTTCTTTTGCCGCTGAAGAAGTAAAGAAAATCTATTTTAAAAGTAACGGCCGCGAACTGAATTTAATTTTCAATTCGGGCGCTTGGCTAATGGGGCCAACCGGCGGCCCGTACATCGATGCCGATAAGTCCGAAGTCGCAAATAAGATTAAAAAAATGCATGATCTTAAGATCAGTGAATTTATTGATCAAGATTCGCATGGGGAGTTTACCGGCGGAAATATGCTGATTTTGAAAACCGATCGTGACAAGCTAGTTTTACAGCTGAACTGGGGCCCGGCATTGAGCTTGAACCGACGTGGGAGCGAAAAAGCCTACTTTCTGGCACGTACGCAACTGGCAGAATCTATTTTCGCATTGGAAAAGTCGGCTATCGAAGAAATTAGCCTGACCCAAGATCAACTGCTGATTAAAAAAAGTGGATCACCTGGCACTGTACCAACAGCGCCGGCCGTGACCGAAGAAGCGCCGGAGAAATAATTGGATCAGGTTAAAGTAACATCACCTACACGCGTGGATTTAGCCGGAGGCACACTTGATTTGTGGCCTTTATATAATTTTGTCGGCGGAGCCAGCACAATCAATGTTGCGATCGATATTTGGACCAGCTGTGAAATTATTAAATTGAAGACAAGAGAAATCCGCATCACCTCAAGCGATTTGAACCAGACTTGGAGTTTTAACAATACGACTGAGCTCCTGGCTTCACCGATTCAAGCTCTCGATTTTTATCAATCGATTCTTCGTCATTTTTCTGATTCCATTGCGCAGTTACCTTTTGGTTTTGAGCTGATCACTTCATCGCAAAGCCCGATTGGCGGCGGCTTGGGCGGCAGCAGCAGTCTGGTTATTTCAGTTTTGAAAGCACTTCACCAGTTTTTTAACCTTTCCTTGCCGGACACGAATGCGCTGGTTCACTTAGCTCATAATATCGAAGCGGAAATGTTGCAAACACCGACTGGCAAGCAGGATTATTTTCCGGCGGTCACCGGTGGGATTAGTGTTATTGATTTTAATGCTCAGGGTGTGAAGCAAACTATTCAAACGGTTGAAGGCACTCCGTTAAAGGATCATTTTTTATTGGTCTACACGGGGCGCTCGCATCATAGCGGCTTAAATAATTTTGAAGTCTTTAAATCGGCGGTCAAAGGCGACCCCAAAGTGATGGACGCCTTAAAGAAGATTCGTGATATCGCCAATCAGCTCAAGCAGGTTATGGTCGATCAGCGGTGGAGCGAGTTGCCTGAACTTTTCAGACAAGAGTACGATGCCCGTATTCAGCTGACGCCGGCTTTCACCAGCCCCGAAATTGAAAAACTGCATGACATCGGTCTTAAGGCCGGCGCAACAGCCGTTAAAATTTGCGGCGCAGGTGGT
>JANPAD010000321.1:0-4421 GCA_031429735.1 Bdellovibrio sp.
CTGCAAACGTTCAAGGGTGGCCAGTTCGACGGGCAAGTCAGTGTGGGAATCGATGACCGTGTCACCGTGCCCCGGAAAGTGTTTCGCGCAAGAGATAATTCCCGACTTAATGTAGCCGCGAATTAAAGCCGAAATCAGACGTTCAACTTTGTGAGGGTCGTCACTTAAGGCACGGTCGCCGATCACCGTATTTTTCGCGTTCGTGTAGACATCCACACATGGCGCAAAATCCAGATTAATGCCGACGGCCATCATTTCAACACCCATACGTTGGCTGAAATGAAAAGCCACAGTGGGGTTATCCAGATCGCCTAGTTTTTTTAAAGCCGGCCATTGGGTGAACGGCGGCTTCAAGCGGTGCACACGACCGCCTTCCATATCAGTCGAAATAAACAATGGAGTTTTGCCCGGCATCTGAAAACGCAAGGCCTGCACTTCGGCACAGAGATCGCGGATTTGCTCGGGAGATTCCAAATTTCGGTCGAAAAGGACGACTCCACCGATGTTGTTTTCAACTATGAATTTTTTTTCATCGGCCGTTAGTGATTTGCCGGACAAGCCGATGATCATTTGCTGTCCGATTTGCGAACGTAAAGACATGTTAGTTGCCTTTGGTGAAGAGGCTGTTTGTTTTGCCTTGCGGAACTTGACCGAATATTTTTTCGAGCGTGCCCTTTGTCATTTGAATTCCACCCATGGCTTCTTCAGGGTTTTTAACTAGTTCAGATTCAATGCTGGTGGCCGGAGTTACAGCACTCATCACTTCGCCGCGACCGTTGACCAAGTTGTCGTAGTCAGACCCGGCAAAAGAGTTGGTGACTTTCATCAGCTGACTTGTACCGCGAGTCACCATTTTCTTATCAACTTGCACGGTGCCTTTTATAGAGACCGGGCCTTCTTCGGTGATGCCGACGTAGTCAAAGTTAGTTCCGGTTTTAAGGCCTTCTTTACTTTGCAACATCAGGTAGTACAAAGCCGATGAAAAGAATGCGCCTTTAGGGAAAGAATCATTCAATTTAATTTTTTTACCGTCTTCAGTGACCGTGCCGGTCATTTTTTGATTTTTAAATTCGGCCGCCACGGTTTTAGTTTTCTTTCCTTGGGTGGCGATGTAACTGAGGCGTAGCGGTAGGAATGTTCCGTCAGAAACTGCTTGGTAAGTTTCGGTCATGTCGAAACCGCCTTTAGACAGTTTAATGTAACTGATGGTTTTGAATTCTTTCGTTTTATCGTCGATTTCGTGTTTTAAGACCAAAAACCCAATGTGCTTTTTGAATTGCGTCACTTTGTAATAGCCATCAAATAAAACTTCGGCTTTGGCATGAAGTGAAACAGTAAAAAAAGCGATCAAAACCGTGAGGGAGGCAAGAGTTTGAAGTTTACGCATGTTGAAGTTCCTCTTTCGTATTTGGTTATTTTAAAGAACTCGTTCGGGGTGTTCAATGAAAATGAAAATACGGGTCTAAATAAAGCGTCTCAACTTAAGTCGAGTTGCCTATAAAAAGCATGTGAAATCAAGGGGACCGCTTGTTTGGAAAGAAAATCAGACTAGAATAGAGCTACGGAATGAAAACAAATTCAGACACCTCACACTACCTAGCCTCAAGCGCTTCGCGCGGAAAATTTGTTTTGTCTCGTCGGCGTAATGAACGCGGTCAGGTTGCTATTTTTGTGGCGCTGATTTTTCAGGTGGTTTTTGTTTTTTTCGCTTTGTTGATTAATGTTGGCCTTCTGGTTCACCATAAAATTAATTTGCAGCACTCGACGGATTTGGCGGCTTACTACGGGGCCATGAAGCAGGCTGAGCAGATGAATGCGATTGCGCATATTAATTTTCAGATGCGGCAGGCTTGGAAATTGTTGACGTGGAGATATCGGGTGCTTGGGACGTTTGGGTTTATACCGAGAACCACAGGGGGCCAGTCGCAGGTTTTTCCTTTTCAACAATCGCCTCGGGGTGTATCTGAATTTACTTTTAACGGCTCCGGTGGAACTTACGCAAGAAATTTAGCCACTGCGTATGTCAACGGTACGGATGCGACTAACTGTGGTAGACAAGGAATACTTGTCGACGGCAGAGGTGTGGGAATACAAGATATTCCCTTTTTTTGCGTGGGACACACCGGTATATTTCCTTGGCCAGAGCAAGAAAGCTTGTGTCAGCTCGATTGTTCAATGTTCAGAAGAGCTAGTGTCATAACCCGAATTCCAAATGTTACTGCGGCAAGCACGATTTTCAATCGCAGCTTAGGTTCGACTTTGAACCAAGGTGTTAATGCGGCCAATGGTGCAATTGAGGTGGGCTGTGACTCACTTGCACCAGTGGGTGCAAAACTATTAACTAAGTTTTTAGTTGCCTACAACGTCGAATCGACAATCCGCTCTGAAACTATCAAAATGTTAGCGAAGAATGTTTCGCAAGATGTTGGTCAAATGGTGGATTTAGATGGCAACAAAATAATCGACGGAAGTAGAAGGACTTTTCAAAACAATTTAACGGGCGCTAATTTTACGGGTCTGGATTCCGCATCAAGTTTTAAGGCTTATAATGGCTTAAGTTCTCTAAAGTGTACTTTCAACAACGGAAACACACCCGGGAGCACAGAATTTTTGAAGAAAATTGAATTTAAACTCATAAACTATTTTTTACACTCATGTGATTCTAGAAGCCGTAACTTCGCCTATGAGCCAAAGAGTTTATACACGACAACCGGGATAGATCAGCTATTCTTAAACGGCGCACCCGGCCAAGCGCTAACCCCGGACGAGCGGGATTTTTTGTTGTCGCTTTTAGGTTCGCAAAATCTGCACAGCATCGGTTACGAAAAAAATCCGAATTGCGTTGAATATTTTGCAGTAAAAACATTCTCAGAACCAAATATACCTTTTTTACCGCTCAGTAAAATTAGACTTGAAGCTTCCGCAGTTGCAAAGCCATTTGGTGGATCTATTGGGCCATCGTTCGGAAAGACCTGGCCATCAGGCGCAGATGTCTCCCAGTATAATGACACGGTTGCAGACTCTAAAACAGATGCGACCATGCCGCGAAGAGATGTAGTTACCGATCCTAACGAAGCCACTGATCTTAAGCAGTCCGTATACAGGCAGCCGAACTTTGCATTGTTTGTCGGGGATCATTTGGGATTAAGAAATTTGGACTACCTCGCTGCTTATCATTCAATGCTGGCAAAAAGAGATATTAAAAATTATCCGAGCAAAAGTTATGCTTCTAATCGCGGTGGATTCAAAATCGAAAATCTATTAAGCGGCAGTTGGCCTGCATTTGCAAATTGGGCTACAATTAGCCTTCCAGCCACAGATCTACGGCCCTACGATACTTTAGCAAGTCCGAATAGTTTGGAAGCTGGAATGCGTGCCATCGAGATAACGGCTATTGCCCCCAATCAGTTTGATGTAGCTTACTACTCAATCGAACCCGATTTTTACAACAATTATTATATCAAACTTTTCAAAAACTTTACTACAATACGAAACGCGGCCGGCAACAATGTAAATTTAACTGCGAATCAGCTGCGCGGAGACTTCGGTTCCGTTGGTATGGATGGCAACACGATTCCAACCAGCGATCCGCCACTCACACCGAAATCTTTTTCGGTAAAAGATCAGATCTTATTGAAAAATATAGTGCTTGATGATCCGCCCACCGTTCGTCCAAGCCCTTCTTATCAATTCGCCGGCACAGCCGGAACTAAGTACCGCGAAATTTTGAATTACGTCGTTAGCTTTCAAACTTCATTACTGACCGGATGGACATTTTTACATTTCAACGATTACATCAAGTTTCCAGATCAACCTGTGGACAAGACGTCCAACACAATGTCTTTTGGTCAGTGTGATGACCCTTGGAACAAAGCATCTTCTAATCCGGACCCAACACAAGATTCTAATTTTCAATCCCCTATGAACGATAACGCTGATAACCCGCCTGTACCCGGCAACTGTGTTACCGGTGGACGCACCGGGTACTCAGTTAAACTGGTATCTCCTGCCGTTGTTTTGGATCCGAGTTTAATGCTGAATCCAATGCCCCTGAATTTCTTTGATTTCTAAACCGTTTCATTCTGAAACGATCCATTATCGGATTTAAGTTTACTGGACTTTTTGCCGATATAGATAAGGCTAAGGGGGCCTCATGCATATCCGAAACCATTCACGTCCACTCATGGTTTTGTTAAGCCTTTTTATATTTTGCTCACAACTCTTCGCTGAAGAATATGCTGAGCTGAGCGCTTGTCGCTTGCACTTCCAAACTGTTGTTCAGCCGGGCGCGAAAGATATACCCGCAATGGATAACTGGTGTTTGCAAACTGCTAAGATGAATCCGTTGGATGTTTGCGCTGACCAAAAGCTGTATCCTTTCATGGCAACGAACTCAATTAACAATGATGAAAAAATTCGAA
>JANPAD010000322.1:0-2673 GCA_031429735.1 Bdellovibrio sp.
TCCTCCAGTCCCAGTCTTTTGACCAAGGCTTGCGTAAAATTTCGCACCCTCAGGTTTATCTGCAAAATAAATGGAAGCAAGTCGGTATCGAAATCACGACTAAAAATGAACCGCCGCGCGTTTACTTCGGCGAAACAACTAAAAAACGTCAATTTGATTCAATGGCGCTTTTTGCATGGGTTTCTTCGCCTGAGGCTTCACCTAAATCAACTTTCTTGTCGACAAACATCCCGACAGCTAAAAATGGCTGGTCAGGACAAAACTACATGGGTTGGAAGAATCCTAAAGTGGATAAACTTTTGCTTGAGCTGGACACTGAATTCAGCCCTGAAAAACGTATCTCGATCGTTCACGAAATTTTAAAATACTACACGGAAGATGTTCCGGTTTTACCGCTTTACTACCGTTCTGATGTAGCGGTTATTCCGACACAGATGAAAGGTTTCCGTTTAACCGGTCACCAATTCCCTGAGACAAACGAAGTTGAAAAGTGGAATTTACAGTAAACCGAACTATTATGTGATCAGTTCACTGATTACGAACTTAGGACGTATATGATTAATTTTATCTTGCGCAGGATTGTACAAACACTCGTCGTGATCGTGATTCTTTCATACGTGTGTTTCGGTCTGATGAGCCTGATGCCCGGTGACCCGGTTGAACTGATGATTTCGGCAAATCCGAAAATCACTCAAGCCGATGTGACACGCCTTCGTTCGTTTTATGGTTTAGATCAACCGATCTACAAACGTTACTTCAACTGGGTGAGCGATATTTCTTCAGGTGACCTCGGCTATTCGCGTACCTACCGTATTCCGGTTTCAGAAATGATCGGTCCCGCCTTATTTTACACTTTTGTGCTTTCAATGGCCTCTATTGTTTTTTCACTCAGTATTGCAGTTCCATTGGGGATTGCCTGCGCGCTGAAACCCAATTCAAAGTTCGACTACGTCGTGAATTTATTCAACTTCGCCGGCATTTCGGTGCCGTCGTTCTGGCTCGGTATCGTTTTGATCATTATTTTCTCGGTTCAAAACCACTGGCTACCGGCCAGCGGCTATCAAACAACCGGCATGGAATTCGACACTTACTGGGAAGAGTTCTTAGACAAAGCCGTCTACCTTATTTTACCGACCATCTCTCTTTCGATTCAATCCATCGGAAGTTTTGCCCGCTTTACCCGGTCATCAATGCTAGAAGCCATGAGAAATGATTTCATTCGTACCGCAAAAGCCAAAGGTCTTAGCCGTCAAGTCGTGATTTGGAAGCATGGCTTCCGTAATGCTTTAATTCCGTTGATCACGGTTTTTGCTTTACGCTTGTCATCGGTGTTTTCAGGGGCGCTGATCACAGAAACATTATTTGCTTATCCCGGCGCCGGCCGCCTGATTTACTCATCGATCATGGGTAATGACTACAACGTGGCGATGGTTTCATTTATTATTTCGGTCAGTATGGTTCTTTTGATGAGCCTTGTGGCGGACATTCTTTACGGCGTGGTTGATCCGCGTGTGACCTACAACTAGGAGCCGCCATGCAAAACGAAACAGTAAAAGATCCAAGCCAAGACAAAATGAATCAAACCGGTAATACTTTAAGTAAAAGCCAAATCGCTGAACTTGAAAAAACACAGAGTCTGACTCGTATTATTTACAACCAGTTCAAGGAACATAAAGCTGCGGTGATCGGGCTTTATACAATTATTATTTTTCTGGCGATCGCTTTGGGTGCGCCGGTTATAGAAAAATTAACGGGCCTTGATCCTGACTCACAAAACGTTTTCAACCGTTACAAACCCTTGATGTCACGTATCAGCGTTTCAGTTGATGTGCGCGAGCAAATGGTTAAAGCCTACTTGGCTGAAAACCCTGAAGCCGCAGCTGTTGTTGCGGCCGAACTGATTAAAGAAGAGTTTGTCACAACAACCCGTCCTGAAGATGCCCTGTACGAATGGTCACACTACGAAAAACGTAAAGCCATGGCGGCCATCCGTCTTTTGAACATCGACTCTGATATCAAAGTGGACCTGCGCAATGTTGCAAAACGCTTTGAGACGTTCCATGTTTTCGGTACTGATGAACTTGGGCGTGATGTGATGATGCGTCTGATTTACGGAACACGTATTTCAATGAGCGTGGGCATTTTGGTTGCCCTAGCTTCATCACTGATCGGCCTCTTGATCGGAGCATTAGCCGGCTACTATGGCGGAATCATGGACAGCATTTTAATGCGCGTGACGGATTCACTTTTGTCCCTGCCGATCATTCCGGTCTTAATTGTGTTGGCCGCAATTGATTTACGTAAAGTCCCGGTTTTAGGCGATATGCTTTCGGGAAGCTCTGAAAGCATCTTCAAACTTATCCTGATTTTATGTGTCTTTTCTTGGATGCAAGTGGCCCGCTTGGTTCGCGGCAGTATTCTGACCTTGCGTGAGCGTGAGTTCATCTTGGCCTCAAAGACTCTCGGCGCGACTGACTTTACAATCATTATGCGACATCTCGTGCCGAACGTGCTTGGACCACTGTTAGTTTCAGTCACTTTGGGCGTGGGTGAATCAATCTTGTTTGAATCGGCTTTAAGCTTCTTGGGGCTTGGTATTCAACCGCCGACTCCGAGCTGGGGAAATATGCTTTTCAATGCGCAGGAACTTCTAACTGAATCACCGTTTTTAGC
>JANPAD010000323.1:0-4410 GCA_031429735.1 Bdellovibrio sp.
TGGCTTGCTGGCGATTTGTATCCAGCATGAAATGGATCACTTGTCGGGAACTTTATTTATTGATCACATCAGCTTCATGAAAAGTAACAAAATTAAAAATCAAATCAAAAAAAGCGGCTATCCAACCCGCGAAGAGATCGAAGAAAAACGAAAAGCTAAACGGAAAAATCTCGAAAACGCATGAGTCCTATCCGCGTTTGTTTTTTAGGGACGCCGGGCTTTGCAGAAGTGCACCTGCAGGCCTTGCTGGATAACCCGCGTTTTGATGTGGTGGGTGCTGTCACCCAGCCGGATCGTCCGGCCGGTCGCAAAATGCAACTGACTCCGTCGCCGGTCAAAGTTTTGGCCGCAAAAAATTCTTTACCTGTTTTAACTCCCGAAAATCTGCGCAAAGAACCTGAAGCTTTTGAAGTGATTAAATCCTGGAAGGCCGATGTGGCCGTTGTGGTCGCTTTCGGACAAATTCTTTCACAGGAATTTCTAGATAGTTTTAAGTTCGGAGCCGTGAACATTCACGGCAGCCTTTTACCCTTGTGGCGTGGAGCCGCGCCTATTCAACGTTCGATTGAAGCAGGCGACACTGTGTCAGGCGTTTCAATGCAGAAGATGGTTAAAAAACTAGATGCAGGCCCGGTCATTGCTGAAAAAAAAATTCAGCTGGATGGGCAGATCACCGCAACCGAACTTTATGATCGGTTGGCCGTTTTAGGCTGCGAACTTTTAAGTGTTGATCTGATTCAGTATGTTCAAGGCGATCTGAAGCCGCGTGAACAAGATGAAAGTTTGGTTTCAATAGCGCGTAAAATTGAAAAAGAAGAAAGCTTGCTGGATTGGAATTTGCCAGCAGAAAAGCTGCATAACAAAGTTCGGGCGTTTTCAATGGGGCCCGGAACCTACGTCATGTTTCAGGGTAAGCGTTTGAAAATTCACCGTACCGAGTTTTCGATGTTACAAGATGTCACCCGGCCCGGTACTGTGGCGCAACTGGATGCAGAAAAGCTTGCGATTATTTGCAGTGAGGGGTTGCTGTCAGTAATTGAAGTGCAGCCCGAATCAAAACCAAAAATGCCTATTCGTGAATTTATTAAATCGGCCGCGCTACTTGAGCGCTTAAAAAAGGGAGATCTCTTTGTCTAAAGTTTTAGTGGCACCGAGTATCTTGTCCGCTGATTTTGCTGATCTCAAAAATGAAATGCAAAAAGTAACCGAAGCCGGTGCCGATTGGCTGCACGTCGATGTGATGGACGGCAACTTTGTTCCGAATATCACAATTGGTATGCCGGTGGTGAAGGCGGTTAAGCCTTACGCCAAAATTCCGCTGGATGTGCACCTGATGATCGACCGCCCTGAACGATACATTGAACAATTTGTAGCGGCAGGCAGCGATTACCTGACTTTGCATGTGGAGTCGACGACTCAGCTTGAAAGCTCATTGAAAAAGATCCGCGCCTTGGGTTGTAAAGCCGGCATAACTTTAAGACCGGGCACTCCGATCGAACAAGTGAAGCCCTATTTAGCTCTTGTTGATCTGGTTTTGGTTATGACGGTTGAGCCCGGTTTCGGCGGCCAAAGTTTTATGGCTGATCAAGTCACTAAAATTTCTCAACTTAAAAAATGGCGCAGCGAAGGTTTAGGGAGCTATTTAATTGAAGTCGACGGCGGCGTTGCGGCCGGAACCGCAGCCACCTGTATTCAAGCCGGTGCGGATGTGCTGGTGGCAGGCAATGCCGTTTTCAAGGGTGATAAAACCGTTCAAAATTATCAAAACAATATTAATCTTTTACGCAGTTAACAGGTCAACATGAAAAAATTTATCATTGATGGACATTCTATTACAGTCGACTCGCTTTTTGAAATGACGAACGAAGCCGGGCACTTTGAACTGGCGCCTGCGGCCCGCGAACGCGTCCAAAAATCGCGCGACTACATTGAAAGCCGTATTAAAAACGGCGAAGTTATGTACGGTGTGAACACCGGCTTCGGCGCTTTTTCTTCGGTGCGTATTTCAGACGATCAAATTGAACAGCTGCAAAAAAACCTAATTCGTTCGCATTCGATGGGTATCGGAGAACCGTTCACTAAAATACAATCAAAAGCCATGATGATCTTGCGTGCGAATACTTTAGCATGCGGTCACAGCGGTGTGCGCGTTGAAGTGATTGAAAAAATTCTTGAGTTTTTAAATTACGATGTTATCCCGGTGATTCCGCAGCAGGGCAGCGTAGGTGCTAGCGGAGACTTAGCGCCGCTTTCGCATTTAGCTCTGGCTTTGATCGGCGAAGGCGAAGTCTGGGGTGAAAATTATAAATCTGTGAAACCGCTCGAACTGAAAGCCAAAGAAGGTTTGTCGCTGATTAACGGCTGTCAGGTCATGACGGCTGTGGGACTCTTAGCTTTGCACGAAGCGCGTGATCTCATTAAGATCAGCGATATATCCGGTGCAATGTCGATTGAAGGACTGCGTGGTTCGCGTAAACCTTTTGACCCGCTGATTGCGGCGGTTCGTCCGCACGCGGGTGAGGCGCCAACCGCGCGTAATTTATTGCGCGTGATGGGTGAAAAAAGTGAAATTTCTGAAAGCCACTCGGTCAACGATCCGCGCGTGCAAGACGCCTACTCACTTCGTTGTATGCCGGCCGTTCATGGCGCAGTTAAGATGGCCATCAACTATGCGGTGAAGGTGCTTGAAACAGAGGCGAACGCCAGTACGGATAACCCGCTGGTTTTTGCCGACGCAGGTAAAATTCTTTCGTGCGGCAACTTTCACGGCATGCCTGTGGCGCATGCTCTCGATTTTGCGGCCATTGCCATTTCATCTTTAGCCAGCATTTCGCACGAACGTATTTCGAAATTTATTTCGACTCAAATGAGTGATCTTGCTCCATTTCTGGCGCCGGATGGCGGCTTAAATTCAGGTCACATGATCGTGCAAGTGGCCAGTGCCAGCCTTGTTAGTGAAAATAAAGTCTTAGCTCATCCGGCTAGTGTCGATTCAATGCCCACTTCGGCGGAAAAAGAAGATCATGTTTCAATGGGAACAATCGCCGCCCGCAAATTCACCCAGATTTTAAAGAACGCACAAAATGTTGTCGCCATGGAATTTTTATCCGGCACCCAGGCTTTGGATTTAATCAAACCCTTGAAACCGGCTGATGGCGTTTTAGCCGCGTATGAGTTGGTGCGCACGCAAGTTCCATTCGCAAAAGTAGACCGCATTTTTGCGAAAGACGTCGATAAAATACGTCAAATGATTTTGAACCGCCAAATTCTAATGACTGTTGAAAAAGTGATCGGCCCACTTGAGCACTGATTAAGCCGCATTGCTTTTACATTAAAACTCTTCGTTTAGTTCGCCAATAAATATTAAATTTTTTTCATAACTGTGATGATATCTTCGGTCGATGAAATCACTTGAAACAAATTCACATGTTCAGGCCGGATGAATCCTTCGGCGGCCGAGTGTTTAACGTAGGCAATAAGATGGTCATAAAAACCGCCTTCATTCAAAAGATAAATCGGCTTATGATGCAGCTTTAATTGCGCCCAAGTTAAAATTTCAAACATTTCATCTAAAGTGCCCATGCCCCCCGGGATGACCAGAAAAGCATCCGACAAATCATACATCATTTTTTTTCGTTCATGCATTCCTTCAACCACATAGAGCTGTGAGACATCTTCGTGCGCAACTTCTTTGGTCATCAGAGTTTTTGGAATAACACCAATAACGCGGCTGCCGTGTTTCATGACTGAATCGGCGACTGCGCCCATCAGTCCTACGCGACCGCCGCCGTAAACCAACTCGTGTCGGTGGCTGGCAATGATCTCGCCCACGCGGGTTGCGAGTTGCAAATATTTTTCATTTTTACCGGTTGCTGATCCACAAAAAACACAGACACGTTTCATATAAGTCCCTTAATTCATTTTTTCTTCTTAAAATCATCGCAAATTTGTATACCCAGCGCAAGTCGGGCTCTTAAATGCGCCTTGCCGTGGGGCCAAATGTTGACAGTCCGGACCAATTATTTGATGTTAAATGAGTCAAAAAGAGGTTTGTATGCATCCCCACAAGAATATTAAAGCTCCGACTGGTACAACGTTGAACTGCAAAGGTTGGTTGCAAGAAGCCGCCTATCGTATGATTCAAAATAATTTAGATCCGCAAGTGGCTGAAAACCCTGACCAGTTGGTTGTTTACGGCGGCATCGGTAAAGCGGCCCGCAACTGGGAATGCTACGATAAAATTCTGGATGCCTTAAAGGTGTTAGAAAATCACGAAACACTTTTAGTGCAATCCGGAAAACCCATCGGCGTTTTGAAAACACACGAAGATGCGCCGCGAGTGCTAATTGCGAATTCTAATTTAGTTCCGAAGTGGTCAACTTGGGAACATTTTCACGAGCTCGATAAAAA
>JANPAD010000324.1:0-9655 GCA_031429735.1 Bdellovibrio sp.
TTCCGAAGCATCAAATAATCCGGAAAACCTATCACAAATCAAATCATCGTTTTGATTTGGTTAAAAACCGACTCCAAGTAATGGTCAAGCCATCGGCGGCCGTATTTGGAGTCTTTATCGCGGCTGTAGTAGCCCATATGCCCACCGTACTTTAATAAAGTTACGTGTGTATTCTCATTCCACTTCGCTGAAATATAATCCTGTGAATTAACCATCGGATCATCCATGCTGCTTAAAACGAATGTACGTATTTTAGTCTGACCGACATAATTGAAAACCGAGCAATTCTCATAATAATCAATTGCATTTTTGTAGCCGTTTGAAACCGATGTATAAAGGTTGTCAAAACTGTACAGTGTGCCGAAACATGGAAGTGAAATATTTCTTTTACTTTTCACGGTTCGACGCAGTTTAAAATAAAAACGAAAATCGTAAATTTTTAAAAAACCACGACTTAAACGTCTTGCCGCCTCTTCAAGTCGTAGCGGAGTATTAACCACGACGGCAAAATCCGGCAGACAATCGCCCCTGCGACCCGTCAGTAGATTGAACAAAATGCTTCCGCTGACGGAAAAACCGACGACGACCTGCTTTGAGTTCTCAAATTTGCTTCGAGCCCATTTAATAACTTCGCTCGCATCCTCACCGCGCCCCGAATGGTAAGTCTTTTCTGCCCGAGCCATCGGATGAGCTCCACGAAGATTAACTAAAATAACATTCCATCCGTTCGAAAATCCGATTTCAGCGGTCCGGCGCATATAATCAGACTGGGAATCACCGCTTAGGCCATGAAAAAGACTCAAAGAAATAGTAGATTTTTGATCGATAAATTGGATGAATAGCTCATCTCCATCAGGTAATTTAATGATTTCATTGCTCCAATTGCGTCGAGCAGTTTTCGAGGGTAAGAAATGAGCCAGCAAAGTCTGCGTATGGCCTGTTAGGACAGGCCATACCGGATTAAATTGTTTTAAATTAAGTTCGAGGTCGGCTAATTTCACTGCTACCAAATCTGGATTCGCTCAGCATCATCAAGATACAAACTATCCCCTTTTTTGCACGAAAAAGCTTCTTGAAAACCTTTTTGATGTTTCACCTGCTCATTGATGCGCGCAAACCCTAGGCTGTGCGGATCTGTTTTCAACTGCATTTCTTTAGCTTTTTCGCGGGCCACGTTGCACCATACTCGGCCGTAAGCTACAAAGAATTTTCTTTTGTCTTCAGCTTGACCTTCGTTTTTCGGGAAAGCGGCGTTGTAGGCAAATGTCAGGCCCACTAAATCTGCAATATTTTCGCCCTGGGTTAAGTCGCCGTTATGACCTATTTTATTAAACTGCTGGATCATCTTCATGCCACGATCCCGAAACTTTTTGATATCTTCATCGGCCATCCACTGACTTAACTTTCCATCCGAGTCAAATTTTGAGCCTTCGTCATCAATACTATGACCCAATTCGTGGCCGATCACCGCACCCACTGCCCCTAGATTTTCAATCAAATCACCCTCTTTAACAAAAAACGGATACTGCAAAATTCCGATCGGTAAAACAAATTTATTTTTATCCGGCGAATAGTAAGCATTTACTGTCAGCGGGCTCATACCCCACGCGAGCTGATTCACGCCTTCTCGCAGATGCTTAAAAGACACTTTATGCGACGCCTCAGCCAAACGCGAACCGTTTTCATAGCGATGCTCGCTACTCATTTTAACAAGTGGGTGAAAATCCCACTCTTTTTCCGTCACCGGCTGAATCAGTTGAAGCTTAGCTGTTTTAATTTTTTTGATCGCTCCTGCCTTACTTTTCGGGTTCAGCCAAGTGTTGGCCTCAATCCCTGAAATAATCGACTGTCTGACTTTTTCAGCCACAGCTTTTACTTTTTCTTTCGGAAATTTCGGAAATAGACGCGGCAGCAGTAACTGATCCAGCTCAAGCGCAAAGGCACCCATCGTTGAATCTGTACATCGCTCTTGGCGGTCCGGACGCGTGGGAGGGCCACCTAAGAACTTGTGACTGAACTCCATTCGTTTTCTATAAAGGTCGGCGTAGGCATCATCCATAAAACGACGCGCATTTCTGAAAACATACATGTCCTTTAAGACCTGAAGATTTTCGGTTTTCAGTTCCTTTTGAAGAAATTCTTCGCTCTCCGGAACAAAATCTCTTAATAGAGTTTTATCCGGTACATTTTTTTTAAAGAAAGTTTCAAGGTCCATCAGGCCCACTTTTTTAAGGTAATCTTCACGTGAAATACGGCGAGGCTGGGTGTAGCGCTGCCTAAATTCAGCCGGGAACGGGTAAGTATCTTTAAAGCGCATTTCAAAATTAACAACCGCTTGCGCGCGCTTTAAGTGGTCCTCTTGGCTCTCAGCCGGGTAGATATTATTGTAAAATTCTGCTAACAACTGCTTATACGCATTAACAAGCTCCGGATTGTCATAATAGCTATGTTCCGGCAAGAACATCAAATTCACATCAAAGGTGATATCATAAATCAGCGGATTATCGATATTCGGTATAATATCGTAACTCATGACAGACCACTTCTCATTCGTCATATTGGCACGATTCAGCTTAATATATTCTTCGATTGTTTTAATGTTCGCCACTTCAGTGACTAAACCACTCACAAGATTTTTTTCTTCTTGAATAGAGGCTTCTTCATTCATACAGGCCTGATAATAACTTTTAAGCTGCAATGAGCGTGCTGATAATTTTTTTTCTTTATCAATATTTTTAAAAAATTCCTTCTTCTTTTCCAGTAATCGTTCATCTGAATCGTCGAAAGCAAAAGTATGCGAGCTGCGGTCTTCACGTAATTTAAAACCCGATTCCACTTGTGAGCAGACATACGCATGAAAATCCTGACACGGTTGCACCGCCGTACTCAGCTCAAAACTTCTGACTTCAGGAATCTCAGAACTAGGCGCCTTGCTCGAGGTCTGAGCTTCTGCGCTCCACGAATTTGCACATGAAAAAACCACTGCGACCGACAAAAAAACAACACTGCGCGATGAAATCACGACCTACCTCCACTTATGATGAATAAACAAAAATAATTCTGTCACGATATACGTCACGGCGTGAAGCTTTTTTTACACAATAGACAGAGCCCGTTTGACCGTTCATAATAGCCCTATCAAGCAGAGGAGTTACCATGCCAGTTCCTTTTATCGATTTAAAAGCGCAGTACACAGCTTTGAAGAGTTCAATTGATTCACGTATCCAAAAAGTTCTCGAAAGCGGTGCGTATATCGGCGGTCCTGAAGTCGGCGAGCTTGAAGCAAAACTAGCCGAACATACGGGATCAAAACATTGTTTGGCCGTCGCAAGTGGAACTGATTCGCTGTTGATGCCGATGATGGCTCTGGGCATTGGTCCGGGTGACGAAGTTATAACGACCGCGTTTTCGTTTATTGCAACTGCCGAAACAATTGTTTTAGCCGGCGCTACACCTATTTATGTTGATATCGACCGCGCGACTTTCAATATCGATCCTAAAAAAATTGAAGCCGCAATTACTCCAAAAACAAAAGCGATCGCGCCGGTTTCTCTTTACGGCCAAGCGTGTGATCTCGATGAAATCAACGCCATTGCAAAAAAACATAACCTCTATGTTATCGAAGATACCGCTCAATCTTACGGAGCCGTATACAAAGATAGAAAAAGCGGCGCTTGCACAACGGCAGCCGGCACATCGTTCTATCCTGCCAAACCTTTAGGTTGCTACGGCGACGGCGGAGCGATCTTCACCAACGACTCCAACCTTCAACAGGCCATGAAGGAAATCCGCGATCACGGTTCAGCGAAACGCTACCATCATACACGTTTGGGTTTAAATGGTCGTCTCGATACAATTCAATGTGCCATTTTACTTTCTAAAATGGAACGCTACGACTGGGAAGTCGAACAACGTAATCTGATCGCTAAAAAATACTCTGAAGCCTTCAAGGGTCTCGAAAAAGTCGATACTCAGTTCTCCACTCCATTCATTAAAGCGGGCAACACAAGCGTTTGGGCGCAATACACCGTGACGGTTACAAACCGCGACGTATTTCAGAAAAAAATGGCCGAATTTCAAGTGCCGACTACAGTTCACTACCCCGTTACGATGCCCGATCAACCTTGGTACAAAGCCAACACACCGCTCACCCACGACATCAGCATTTCTCGTTGGGCAGCAAGTCATGTCGTCAGTCTCCCTATGTACCCTGACATGGATGAAAAAAATCAGGACATCGTGATCGACGCTGTGAAAAAATCAGTCGAATTTTCAGTAAAACAGTCTTAGTATAAGGGAATGAAAACCGAATTTAGCCCGCTCCAAAAAACTGTTGAACTTCAAACTCCTCACGGAAAAATCACGTGGGGAGACACCAAAAACTTCGTTCTTTTCGCCGGCCCTGATATTATCGAAGATGAAGGCATGGTCATCGAGACCGGCATCGAAATCAAACGCATCACAGATCAACTCGGCATTCCCTGGATTTTGAAATGTTCATTCGATAAAGCCAATCGTCAAAGCTCGTCAAGCTTTCGCGGTCCGGGCATGAAATCAGCTCTGAACTCACTCGATAAAATCAAATCTAAAATCGGTTGCGCATTGATTACCGATGTTCATGAAACGATTCAGGTAGAAGAGACAGCTCAGTACGCTGAAGTAATTCAAATTCCTGCCTTCCTGTCACGCCAAACTGATCTGATGGTCGCGGCTGCCAAAACTGGCCGCGTAATTCATATCAAAAAAGGCCAATTCCTCGCTCCATGGGATATGAAATCAATCGCCAAAAAAGCGGTCCAAGCCGGCAATGACAAACTTCTTCTCTGCGAACGTGGAACAACTTTTGGATACAATCGTCTGATCAATGATATGACAGGCCTCGTCGAGATGCGCCGCTTAGGCTTTCCGGTCGTTATGGACTGCACTCACTCTACGCAATTACCAGGCGCAACCGGCGAATCCAGCGGCGGTCGTGCCGATATGGTTTGGCCTTTAGCTCGCGCGGCGATGGCTATTGGAGTTGACGGAATTTTCGTTGAAACACATCCGAATCCTGCTGAAGCTTTATGCGATGGACCAACTTCATTGGAACTTCGCAATCTTGAGACTTTCCTTAAGAATTTGCAGGTTATTTTCAAGATTCACTCGCAGTTCAATTAGGGCTCGCGGCTTGACTCTCGTCAGGCCCGCGTCATGATAGGCGCATGCGAATTTTAAAGAAAATTTGGCGCCCAATTTTAGCTCTCGCACTTCTCTTCGTACTCGTAAAAAAAGGGCCATTTAATTTAGAGCAACTTCAGGCCGTCATCTTAAAGCCCGACATTCTTGTTTTCGGACTCGGTATTATGTTTCTGCAGGTGGTCCTGTTTACATGGCGTTGGAAAATTTTCGTGGATCAAGTCACAAAAGCCCCATTTTTTCAGGTCCTCAAAATGACTCTTGTCGGAATGTTCTTCAACTTCTTTATCCCGGGTGGAGTCGGCGGCGATATCGTCAAAGCACTAGAGCTCTCAAAAGATAAATCCGCAACGCGTGCGCAAACATTATCAACCGTGATGTCCGACCGCGTTTTCGGTTTGTTTGCCATGATTACATTTTCATCCATTTTTCTGCTCTACGAAAACTTTCACGCCCCGACAAGCTCCATCGCACATTTTACTTACATCAGCGTTCTAGCTTGGGTGGGCATGACCGCGACGCTGCTGTTCCTTCCCTTGATCTTCAGTCAAATTGCAAAGCATCTTACAAATCGCTCTTCAAAAGTTTTTACTGTGCTTGAAAAGTTGATTAGCAGTTTGCACTTTACATTTAAAACATTCCGCAACTTTAAAATTCAGGGCAAAAGTTTAGCAATCAGTCTTGTCGCTCAACTGGCTGCCATTTATTTTATGTACTATGTTGTTATTCAGCTGAACACACCGCCCCCTTCATTTCTAGTGTTCTTTTCACTCTGCTGTTTCGGGTTCGTGGCCGCAGCTCTTCCGATCATGCCGGGCGGAATTGGCGTTGGCCAATATGCCTTCTATATTTTATTTTCGCCGATCAGCCCTGAACTAGGCCAATCAACGATAACGGCCATTACGGTACTTCAAGTTTTTCAACTGACTTATGCCCTGCTTGGCGGACTTATTTTTTCTTTAAATCCAAAAGCAAAGAAAGAAGCAATTGAACATGAAGCAAAAACCCTCAATTAGAACATTCAATGTTCACGGAACGAATGACAGCAGCTCATGGGAGTTCTCACATCATCTGGTACCGCCGCAAACTGCCTCAACGACATTCCGCCTGCAATCTCTCAAGCGTGGGGCTCACGGATTTTCTTCTTTTGCCAGCAATGAAAAAATGACCAAGGCCCGCAAAAATGACGAGCCTATCTGGATTTATGACCGTCTTGCAGAACCTTCAACTAAAATGCTCGAAGAACAATTATGTAACATGGAAGGCAGCGAATGCGCGATCACCTTCTCAAGCGGAATGGCGGCCATCTCGGGCGCTCTGCTTTCGTTGCTTAAAGCCGGCGATCATCTTATTGCGCACCATACACTTTATGGCTGCAGCTACAGCCTCATCACCGGGTGGCTTCCGCGGCTTAATATCAATCATGATCTCGTCGCGATCAATTCACTGACAGCAAAAGATCTTAAAAATCCGAACACCAAAGTTCTTTACTTCGAAACTGTTTCGAACCCTTCGCTTGAAATTATTGATCTTCCGAGAATTCATAAACTGGTTAAGGCCGAAAACAAAACCCGTAAGCCTGAAAACAGAATTAAAATCATAGTCGATAATACTTTCGCCACGCCTTGGGGAATGCGCCCTCTTGAACTCGGCGCCGATCTCGTTATTCAAAGTTTAACAAAAAATATTGCAGGCTTCGGTACTGAAATGGGCGGCGCCATTATGACCAGCTACAACTATCTCAGTCCTCTGCTGATGATACGTAAAGACCTGGGCGCTATTATGCACCCGCACTCAGCCTGGAACATAATGGTTTACGGAGTTCCTTCACAAGTTCTTCGCTACGAAGCCCAACAGACCAGCGCTGTTAAAATTGCCGCCTACCTCGAAAAGAAATCGCAAGTTGAAACTATTATTTACCCTGGCCTCAAGTCTTTCCCTCAGGCTAAACTCGCACGCAAACTTTTACGTTCGCCGGAAGGCCGCTTCACGCCGGGCCAGATGCTGACTTTCACAATTAAGGGTTCAAACGCCAAAACCGAAAAGTTCATCAATCACATCGCGCAGAATTGCTACTCAATTACCTTGGCGGTCAGTCTTGGTTTAACTAAAACGCTCATCGAAGTGCCCGGTCTTATGACCCATGCGGCGATTCCTAAAAACAAACAAGTCGACCTCGGTATTCCGGAAAAACTCATCCGCATGAGCATCGGCATCGAAGACCCTCGCGACATCATTCAAGATCTCGAAAAAGCATTTAACATTTTATAGAAAGGAAATGAAATGACCTTACTCATTAAACAAATTATTTCATTTATCCAGTTGCTTCACTCTGATAGCGGCAAAAACCAAATGGCGGCGGGGTTGTCATTCGGGGTGTTCCTCGGGTTCGCACCATTTATTTCAATTCAGACTTTCATGGTCCTTCTGATTGTATTCCTGTTCAGGGTGCAATTGGGTGCCGCATTTCTTTCGGCTTTTTTCTTCAAATTCATCGCATATCTTTTAGATCCGGTCGCCGACCCGATCGGCCGCTCACTTCTCGAAAACGCATCTCTGCGACCATTATGGGCTCATATGTACAACGTGCCCCTGCTCCCCATGACCCGATTCAATAATTCGATCATTATGGGATCATTTTTAATTTCACTCATTCTGTGCCCGATCCTCTTTTTTGTTTTCCGGATTCTCATCCAGAAATATCAAACAAATATCGTACAACAATTCGAGCAGACAAAAGTGTGGAAAGCTTTCAAGGCTTCTAAATTTTACTTCTGGTATGAAAAATACAACGATCTGTATGGAGCCCGATAATGAATACCGCAACAGAGACAACACCAAAACAACCTCAAAAGCAGAGCTTGATCCGCTGGAATGCCATCATACCGTTTCTGATTATTTCGACTCTCTTCTATCTTTATTTTATTTTCTTTTTCGATCTGCACATGAAAAATGCCATTGAATGGGTGGGCTACAAAGCCCTCGGTGCCGAAGTCAATGTCGGCGAATTCAAAAGCTCGTTCATCAAGGGTCGCGTTGAAATCAAAAAAATCGAACTGACTGACAAAGAAAAACCTGAATTCAACTCTCTCGAGCTCGGCAATATCCGCTTCGATCTTAACTGGGACGCTCTTTTACGTGTCAAATTCGTTATTGAAGAAATCGCGGTCGAAGGCGTACAATTCGAATCGAAACGTGCTCATATCGGCAAAGTTGCACCGCCGGAGCCCCCTTCTAACGAACCAAGCTTCACGCAGCAGTTGCAAAACCGCGCGCTGAACAAACTTGAAAACGAAAACGACAATAATATTTTAGGCGACACAGCCCAGTTCCTTAAGACCGGCAAATTCGACGCTCAAATCGCCGACATCCAAAGCCAAATCGCTTCAAAAAAAATGCTTGAAGACATGAATGCCAAGTGGAAAGCAAAGCAGACCGAATGGGATGCTCAACTCAAAACTTTACCGACCAGCACCGAAATGAACGCCTTTAAAGACCGCTTCGGCAAAATTAAATTCAAAGATTTCGCTAATTTGCAAGAGCTCGATGCTTCGGTTAAAGAGGCTGACTCTCTCATTAAAGATATAGACGTCAAAACCAAACAAGTGGCTGAGCTGAAAAGCCAATTTGATGCCGACATCAAAAATTTAGATCAAGATTACAAAGCCGTTGATCTACAAATCAAAAAAGACATCGATACAATTAAGTCCCGCTTCAAAATTCCTAAAATCGATGCAAAAAGCTTCGCCAAAGAACTTTTCATGAGCTACCTGACACCCTACATGCAGAAGCTCGACAAATACAAAGCCTTGGCTGAAAAATACCTTCCGCCTAAATATGCCCGCCTGGTTGCCGGTAAAAAGTCGGGCGAAGTCGACGACACCATTCAACCCATCCCACGTCGTGAAGGTGTTAGTTACGAATTCCCGGTCGAAAAAGGCTACCCACTTTTCTGGATTCAACGTGTTTCAGTCTCATCAAAATCCAACGCTCAGGCGGACTACGGTGATGTCAAAGGTCTCATCAGTAACATCACCTCCAACCAAAGACAGATCGGCAAACCTACGAGCTTTGATATTTCTGGCGAGTTCAACAAACAAGATGTTCATGGGCTTGTCCTTAAAGGAGAATTCAGCAACATCAAGGCTGAATCCGAAATCGGTTTCACATTTAACGTCGGCTCCTACCCAATCAACGAGATTAAGCTGATCAATTCAAAAGACGGCCAAATCTCTTTACCCTCATCGCACCCGAGCTTGACGACCGAAGGGCAAATTGTCGGCTTCAAAACTTACGATCTAAAACTGGCCAATGTCTTCAAAGACGTTAAATTCAACATTTCGTCCGCTGACTCGACAATCAATGAGGTTCTTCAATCAACTCTAGGGACAATCACCCAATTTGATCTGCAGGCCTCTGCCAAAGGCGAACTCAAAAGCCTCGATATCGATATCCGCTCAAGCTTGGGCGGCGATCT
>JANPAD010000325.1:0-12374 GCA_031429735.1 Bdellovibrio sp.
GCATAGGCATTGGAGCAGGCATTGGCATTGGAGACGGTGATGGGGAAGGATTTGGAGCCGGAGTTGGAGCCGGAGTTGGTCCGGGCGGCAAATTGCTTCCTGTGCTGGTCGATGTCCCGTTAACAACGGAATCACTTGAAGTGCTAAAGCGTCCGCAGTTGCTGAAGCCTAAAATCAGCAAAAAGCTTAGCGGTGCGATAAGCAAAATAAATTTGGTTTTCCCCATCTAAAGTTATCGGAATTTCTGACATAAACTGAAGTTAATTACACTGACTGAATCAAATTGAGACCTAGCGGGCCAATATTTCTTGAATCACTTTCGTGGCTTTCGCCATTTTCGAAAAGAAATCTTGCTCAGAATTGATAATTACGCGGTTCGGGTGCACGGCCCAGCTCTGTTTTATTTTTTCATTCAATACTAAAGCTTCTTGAAAAGTTTCGTTTCGTATTTCATTAGATACATCGTAGTCAGGTTCAGTCGCCGTATCGAGGTGAATAACCCAATCATAGCGGGCCACTTCGGCGTCTACAGTTGTGATCATTGTTTTATAGAAATGTTCAGGGGTATCCGGCCAGTAGGCCAAGGCGTCCAGCGAGCCACGGTCACATACAATCAGCGCTTCCGGATAAAGTTTGCAGCGCAAATCTTCGATCTCTTTTTGAACTGAATAGATGGCTCGTTGAGCATGGTAAAGTCCATCATAGGACTTTACGCGCGGAAAACCGCCTTTGTACAGAATAGAGGCGGCCTCAGGCACGACCTTTATGCGTCCCGCGAATTCTTTTTTTAAAGCTTCAATTAAAGTTGTTTTACCGCCTGAAGGCCCACCGGTAATTGCAATTTTTATCGTTTTCATTTTGAGTCCTGTTTGTTCACACTTTTTAGATTATACTTTTTTTACAAATTCAGATTTCAAATTCATGGCACCGAAGCCGTCAATCTTGCATGAAATATCGTGTCCGTCTGCGCCTTCAGTTAGTTTAATATTTTTTACCTTGGTGCCAACCTTTACAACTGACGACGAACCTTTAATTTTTAAATCTTTAATAACAGTGACGGTGTCGCCATCCTGCAAGGCATTTCCGTTGGCATCGCGAATAGTCGTGTCTACGGTTTTTTCGGTTTCAGCTGTAATTGCAGCCAGGGCACTCCACTCATGGCTGCACTCGGGGCAGACCCAAAGGTTTCCGTCTTGATAGATATTTTCGGACTGACATTTAGGGCAAGTGTTCATCGGCAAATCCTTTTAATTTTCAGTCAAACTTTTCACAACGACATCGTGACCGATCCAGGCCACCGGCGCTTGGGGTTTGAAACCGTCGTGTAACATGATGTAACCGCAACCTTTGAAGACAAGTTCACTTAAGACCGCCGTCATCAGTGCTTTTTCGTCACGGTGAAGCGAAATAATTTTATCTGACGTGTTCAAGCCCAGTTCAACCTGTTCTTTGTAAGAATGGTGGGGCCAGTCTTGGTAAACACTGGTCTTTAAAAAAACCGGTGAAGTTAAAAACTCGTCAACGATTTGAAACACATCCGCGGGTTTGAATTCATCTTTTAAAACTTGGATGCAATCTTGACGCAGCATTTTCGTGGTCGGGTGATCGGGGGCTTCTTTTTCAAAAGCGCGCATCAGGTTATAAAGCGGAATTTCAACGCCTTGAAATATCGAGCTCGAATTAGTTAAAATTTCAGGGCAGTTGTAAACGCAGGTGCGAACACCACGCGCAGACCAGTCACGCGAATAGTTTTCAAGGGCGACCTTCGCCCAACCTTGAATATAAGGCGCGTAAGACTGCCATTTGTAACGGTCGCTGACGATGATTTCAGTGCCGTGATATCCATAGGCCACGTAACTGCAGCTCCCGCCGTTTTGCGTGATTTGATCACGCAAAGCCGAAGACTCCTGCACCAGAATATTAAAAGTTTCAGCGGTCACTTCATGAAAATTCATTTCAAGCAAACGACCGATGCCGCTTTTCCAAAAAGTTTTCGAATCTAAAAAGCGATCACCGACCCCTTTGAAAACCCGGTTCATCAAAGGCATCACAATTTTACAGCGCGGAACTCCGCCTGCCATCAAGTGGGCAAAGTGAACATGCTGTCCGGGTTTCACATGAACCGAAAGAGCTTCTAAAAATTTACGTGTGTTGGCTGTAAAGCGTTCGCGCCCTTGATGGCGTGCCTGGTTCAGAGATTCTTCAGGAATTGAGGCTTCTTGCCAGGCGCTGAGCTTAATGCCGCTGAGGTAATCGACCGGCGACTTGCCGTGAATGTCTTTTTCAAGATCAAAACCGGCTTCAAGCGGAACATTGATAAACGGTTGCGGAATAGTAGCTGATTCTTCAGCGGTCAGTGGTCTTAATTGCCCTTCAGCATCGCGACGCCCGACGGTGGCTCGAACCACAGTGAGCCCGTTTTTTTCAGCTTCTTCGACCAAACCGTTGGCGTAACCGCGGTTAAAGAGTTCTCCAAACAGTACCAATAGGTCACCTTTTTTAAATGGATGTGGGGCCGTTTTTTGATGAATCGGAAAGAAATTTTTCATAAATACCTCGAAGAATGATTTTAGCTTGCACCTTAACGTGCCTCTTGTCTTGACTCAATGAAGAGTCTTTTGACACGATAGGCAGATGCTACAAAACCAAGCTAAAATCATTTCACTTGTGCCCTCATGGACCGAAACACTTCTGGAGTGCGGTGTAAATGTCGTGGCCCGCACCCGGTTTTGTATTCACCCAGCCCAAAGGATTCAAAATATTCCGGTAGTTGGTGGCACTAAAAATTTAAAAATTGAAGAAATTGTCAAACTTCAGCCTGACTTCGTCATTATGGATCAGGAAGAAAACAAAAAAGAAATGGCCGACGAACTTCAGCGCCATGGTATCGAAATGATTGTTTCACACGTGACATCATTGCAGTCGGCCGCGCAGTTTCTAGCCGAATTGGCGTTGCGGTTAAAAAATGAAGATCTGCAATTTTTGGCTGATCGGTATCAGCGTCTGATCGAAAGTAAAAATCGTTTATCCTCAGAGCTGTTCTTTCAGAACAGTCTTATTCAGAGCTTAGGCCATCAAAATGCGGTGATTGATCAAGAAAATCTTTGTTATGTCATCTGGAAAGATCCGTACATGGTGATAGGCGAAGAAACTTTTATATCGGATGTGTTTTCGATGTTGAAGTTACGGTTACATGCGCCGGATGCAAAGTATCCACAGATGGAAGAATCTGAACTTAAAAAATATTTCTGTCTTTTCTCAAGTGAACCTTATCCGTTTGAAAAAGAATTCGCAGCTTTAAGTCGGCAAGGTTTCAAGTCGGCGCTTATCGACGGTGAAAAAATCAGTTGGTATGGCATCAGAAATATTAAGTTTTTAGAATCTTGTCTTGCAGAGCCGCAATAACCCGCTGGCTGGCCTCTTTGTTGAGGCTCATCTCATTTAAAATTTTCTGCCGGTCGGCATTTAAAATATCTGTAATCATTTGTAACTGTTCGCTGTTAGCCAAGTCCGGATCAAGCTCGTGCACAAAACGGCCCAGATAGCGAACGGCCTCAGGGTTGTTTTGAAACTCAGGGCCGACTAAAACATGTAAACCGCAGCACAGCGGTTCCATCACTGAATGGACTTTTTCTTTGAAAGAACCACCGACAAAAGCGGCATCGGCAAAGCGGTAAAAATCGGCCAAATAACCGATTTCGTCGACAAGTAGAACCGAAGTCATTTGCGAAATCTGAACGGCGCCGGGTTTGTGCAACAAAGGCCCTTGATCACCAGCAACGGCGCCGGCGGGCTGCAAACCTGCTTTGCGATGTGATGACAGCGTTGAAAAATTAATATCCATTTGATCCAACATTTTTCCGAGGCGTTTGATATTGTCACGTTTTACATCATGCGGACTCAGAATGATTTGAATATTTTCGGTCACCAGACCTGGAATCAGCGGCAACCAAAAATTTTCATCTTCAAGCCAGGTTGAACCCAAAACCAACAATGAACTTGTTTTTAAAATTTCAACACGGCTTGGTTGTGAAAGGCGGTAAAAGACTTGATCAAAACGAGTGTCGCCATGGTTCTGCAAAACCACATTTTTTAAAAGCGGCTGCATTTGCGAGACGGCCTCAGCTGAGATACATGAGATTAATTTAAACCGACTGAGCAGTTGGCGGTACAGGTAGTTTTTTAAAAGCCCCGGCTGCGGATTAAAGGCAATAGCCGCCAAAGGGATGCGAGCTTGCTCGGCCTGCCAAATCAGTTCAGGCCAAAAATCGGTGCGTGAAAATACTAAAGCTTGTGGGTTCAGGTCTTGAATCAGGCGGCGAGTGGCGGCCGGGGTATCCCAGCAAAGCGGAATAAACTGATCGACATCAGAACCTATATTATGAAAAAGTTTTTCAGCTGACGCCGATGAGTACGTGACGACAACTGAGGTTTCGGGATTTTGTTGCTTCAACAGCCGAATCACAGACTTGCAGTATTCGATTTCACCGCTGGAGGCATGAAACCAAACCGGCCGCTGCACTTCAGGTGCAAGCTGCAAAGGCTGACTGCGTAGAGAGATCCATCTTTTGGCGCTGTGACTCAGAACGGGCCTTAAAATTAGCGCGAGTGCTTTAAGTAAAAAATAAATTACGCGGTAAAGCCAAATCACAATGAAGCCTTCAGCATTCGGTTCATGTGGGTTGAAACCTCGTCGACACTGATACTGCGCAGACATTCGTGAAATTGCGCGTTCACACAAGGCCCTTGGCCGTGTTTCGAACACGGGCGGCACTTGAGATTGCGTTCCAGTATTAAAGTGGCCGATCGCGACGGAAAGCCGAAGGCCGCCGGGCCCATCAGAGCAATCGCGGGCTTTCCGAGTTGTTCGGCAAAATGCAAAAGACCTGTGTCATTGGCGACCACAAGCTGACTTTTTTGCAGAACCGCCGCTGACTGCAGTAAATCGGTTTGGCCGGTCAGATTGATCACATTATTGTAATGGCTTAGTTTTTGAGTGAATAGATCATTGGGACCGGCCAAAACCACAAAATGCACCGCCGGATTTTTTTCGACGAGTTCACACCAGTACTCAAGCGGCCAGCGTTTCAGCTCGTAAGCCGCTGACGGAACAAGGGCCACAAATTTTTCAGGCAGATTCGGAGTTGTGGCCTGAGCCGGAGATAAAAACAACTGCGGCGGCGGTGGCAGTTTGAATTTCATTCCCCATTTTTCAAGCGGCTTGATGAGGTCGCGCTGACCTGAGAAGGGCATTTCAAAAAGATTCTTGTGAAAGTTCAATAGCATGAAGCGCTTAAAGCGCATCATAGGCCGTACATGCTTAAATTGCGCCGAAACGAAAAGACGAATAAAAAATGAACGCAGATTATTGTGAGCGTCGTAAATATGGGTAAAGTTCTGACTGCGGAGTTCGCCGATCAGGTGAATTAAGCCTTTCAGGCCCAGCTTGCGGTCAAGTGTCCACAAACGTTTTACGTCCGGGTGATTTTCAACAACACTGGCTAAATCAGAACGGGTGACAAAATGCACTTCAGCTTCAGGATGATAAGATTTAATAAAGCTCGGCAGGCTTAAAGCCTGAGTTAAATCGCCAATGCTAGAAAATCGAATAATAAGAATCTTCATCTGCAACCGACATAGTATTAATAAAAACTGTCGTAGTCCAGCTTGCGGTTAAGAGGAAGACGCGTTTGAGAGCTTTTACGTCAAATTTTTAAATATTTGTTGCTTAGTTCGACAAAAGACGTGAGCCTAAATAAAAGTCGGTATGTCCTCAATTCAATCGTATCTCGTTATTTTTTTTCTTGTTTTGACACCTCTTGCAAAAGCCGAGGTGAAAACTTCATTTTTTGCCGAAGGCCTCAGTTTTCTAAGCCCCGATTACAACGACATCGACCAGAAAAATTTTTATTTTTTAGGTGTTAAATTCAAATCGGACACGCGCACAAATGATGCCTTTAAGATCGATTTAACCAGCACCTACGCCATTAATAAAACCGTGCTCAGTTACACAAATCCGCGTGAGCTCAGCTACGCTTTTGAAGTGGGCGACAGTTCGCAATTGATCATTGGCCGTCATTTACATATTTGGTCGGCCTTAGACAGTTTCTGGACATACAGTTTTATTCAACCGGTCTTTAAATGGAATTCGCTCGATCCTAAAAATCAGGGTCTGACCGGTCTTTTTTATCAGTACCGAAGCGGCGCTTTGTCGCTGATGTTTTACGGCAGTCCACTGTACATTCCGGATCAGGGCGCAAGCTACGAAATTAAAGACGGGCAGTTTGAAGCGGGTAATCCATTCTTTCAACCGCCTCCGCAAAATCTGAAGTTTCAGGGGCAGGTTTTGCCTATTGATTACAATATCGAAAGACCGAAAACTGAAGATATTGTTTTTAGAACTTCATTCGGTGCACAGTTGCGCTACGGCGAAAACAAAGGTTATTTTGCACAAGGTTCAGCGGTTTCAAAGCCTTCAAATCAGTTGGCTTTGGGTTACAAAGGAATTCTCGTTACAACGCGCGTTCGTGTTGATGTACAACCTAAAACCTACACTGAAAATATTTATGCAGCTGACTTAGGTTACCGCGACGATTGGGGTTTCGTGCTGATTTCGGCTCTCTATGATCAGCCAAAAGACCCGGAGTTTGACACCGCCTACAATGCCCCGCACTTTGAGGCTTCAACTGTTTGGGGTCCTCAGTTTTTATACAAGATGGCTCCTTTTGAATTTTTGCTGGCTTACATGGATACCTCAGGTGGAAAAATCACCGAAACCGGCCCCGATGTCGCGTCAGACCGAAAGTCGTTGTCGCAAAGATTTTTGTTTAAACAGGCGGCACTCGCAGGAATTACCTTTTCCCAGACATTTGAAAAGCAGTATCGGCTCGATTCGAGCTTTCAGTATAAATTCAGCCCGCGCGAGGCTTACCGTCAGATTCGCTTTAGAAACGACCTGAATTTGAGCGGTCCTTGGGCTTTTTGGGTTGATTTGTTGCTTATCGATACCAACAGCGACATTGAATCGGGCTACGAAGCCACTAAAAATCGCGACCAAATCTGGTTTGGCACTAATTACGATTTGTAGCCGTGAAAAAACACTTTCAAAATGACCTAAGCCGTACTATTTTTCAGACATGAATTTTCGCATTTCAAGAACCGTTTGGTCCGTGCTTTTTGCCTGCCTTTGTATGGTGGCGTTGGGGCTTTCAGATAATATTCGTGGCCCTTTGTTTGCCGAACTGCTGTCGTTTTTTAAAGTAACGAATGCAGCCGGTTCTTTGAGCTTTGCGGTGGCTTCGACGGCCAATCTTGTCGGCACTTTGGTGTCGACCCGCATGCTGAACCGAATTCACCTTGACCGCCTGTTGTTGTTTTCGATGGTCTTTATGGGTGTGGGACTTTTAGGTATGTCCCAGGCGCCGACTTACTTACTTTTTATCACCGGCGCTATTATCTTCGGTTTTAGCATGGGCACCACAGGTGTCGCACAAAACTTGTTAATAGCTGAAAACATTCAGCAGACTTATCAGCCCAAAGTTTTTTCAGGTCTGCATGGCATTTATGGGCTTTCAAGTTTGATGGCCCCTTTTATCGCTTCGCGTGCGCCGACTTGGTTTCGCGATAACTTTCCCAATTCAGGCCCTCTAACAGAGTGGCGAAGTGCTTTTTTTCTGACGGCGGTTTTATGCCTGTTGCTTTTTATTGCAATTGCCGTCACGCGTGCCGAACCTCATTTTGAAAGCGCTCATCACGGCTCTCAAACAAAAAAGAAAATTAAAGACAAGCGAGCGCTGATTTATATTTCATTGTTCTTTGCAGGCTACGTGGCGGCTGAAATCTTGGTGGCGACGCGCTTGGCTCTTTATATGCGCACTTATTTTTCTATGGATCTTGAACAATCCAGCAACTATGTGACTTACTTTTTTATCTTTCTGTTAGCCGGGCGTCTGTTCTTTACCGTGAAATCATTGAACATAGCTTTGCGTAAGCAGCTGAGTATTTCATTAATTCTTTCAATGGTGACAATTGTTTTAGGGCTGACCGTGCACCCCATGTTCTTGGCCGCCACCGGTCTTTGTATGGCTCCTTTTTACCCCATGTCGGTCGCCTACATTGCTGAGCTGACCGGGCCGATGAACCGCACTTACTTCACGACGGCCTTGGCCATACAAAGTATTTTTGTGGTCGGCATGCATGTGGGTGTGGGTTACCTGACAGATGTATTTGGGCTTTTTTACGCTTACGGTATTAGTATCGTGCTACTTTTGATGGCCTTAATTTGTGTTAACGCTCACCCTCAGGTGCCGGTTGAATAAAATTTTCTTTTTATTTATTTTAGCTTTTGCAACCGCAGCACAGGCTATGTTTGATACCGAACAGTTGGGCGTGATTGAAAAATTCGTTGATGATCAAAGCTTGATAGCCGTCAGTGAGCAGGGCGATTGGAATATCGGCGAAATAGTAGCCGTCGTTTCGCAGAATTCACGGGTCGGCGCGATCGGCTTTGTTGAGGTGGCATCTTTGAAACAACGTGAAGACGGCAAAAATGAAATCAAATTGAATTTACAACGTCAGTCGCGGACATCTTTTATTCAAGTTGGCGATTTTATCCGTCGGCTTGATCTTTCTTCCGAGAACAGTGCTTACTTCGGCACCACTGAACTGCTTATCCGCGATAGCGAAATGAATATTTCATCGAAGTACCGACCGCTGGTGTACCAAGGGTTCGTCATCGGTGACACGGCGCAGACACTTTATGAAAAAGAATTTCTAATTAATTATTTCGGTAATATTTATTACGGTGCTACACCGAATTTGACGGTAGGCACGCTTGCCCCGGTCAATGTTTTAGGTCAGCCAAATGCTAACTTTCGGTATAAATTTTACGACTCTGAAACTACATCCATCGCAAGCGGACTTTCATTCACGCGTATTATCAAAGACAATCAGGCTTCGTTGAACATGAACTTTTACTGGGACAACACCTCAACCGGCGCGTTAATTTCGCACACGTTTTTAGGTCTGGGTGTGGTCCGTTGGGATCAAGCCAGTGATGCGGCCTCGATCAAATATCTGACTTCAAGTTCATTTCAAACTGGGTACGAGGTCATTTTGAATGACTGGGACCGCTTTTTGATCGGCCCCAGTTATAACTTCGAAAAAAAAGCCCTGGGCGGTTACTTGTCGTATCTCTTTATTCGTGACCGCTTTCACTTGCAGCTTTCAATCAATGCCACCGACATTACGCATTTGCGGCTAGCGCCCACTGACGGTTATTATCCATTTATGGATATTTTTTGGAGATTTTAATGGGTCATTTTTTTGTAAGTTGTCCGTTGGGGTTTGAAGCTGAATTAACTCACGAAATTAAAGATTTCTGGTTTGAAATGATTGATTTGGACGGGTTGCCGACGCGGGCCGAATTTCCAGAGATGGAAGCGGAGCCTGGCGGGCTTGCTTTTGAAACGGCCGATCACTTGGGGTTTCAGATCAACTTGTTTTCAAAAACTGCGAACCGCGTTTTGCTTCGCATTGCCAAATTTGAAGCGCGCTATTTTGACCAGTATGAAAAAGGACTTTCACAAGTTGATCTTGGTAAGTGGTTGGATATGGATCTGTTAAAGGGCAAGCTGCAGGTTAAAATTGAACATCATAAATCGCGACTGAATAACGAAAAAAATCTTCTTGAAGCCTCACAAAATGTTTTGACGAAAAATATAATTAAAATCAGTGCAGAAGCAGCACAAACGCTTTATGTGCGCATTGAAAAAGATCGAGTGATGCTCAGCCTCGACACCAGCGGCGAACATTTGCACCGTCGGGGCTACGCCCAGCACCGGGGTGAAGCGCCTTTACGTGAAACGCTTGCGGCCTACTTAGTTAGAAAGCTCGCGAAACATACCGATATGAAGGCGCCGCTCACGATCGTTGATCCGTTCGCGGGTTCAGGCACTATTTTATTTGAAGCTTTATCGCAGCACCGGCCGTTATTTGACCGTACTTATTCTTGGCTGCAATTTAAAAGCACACCGAAACTTTTTAAATCTCCGACTTGGACTAAAAACTTTCGCTGGTTGCAGAATCGTGCGAATTTGAGTGCTTACGGTTTTGATATCGACGCCAAGTCGGTCGTGAATTTTAATGAAAACAAACTAAAGTTTGAAAAAATGTTTCAGCTGGAAAATTTAACGTTGTCATCGTTAGAACAAGACAGCTCAAAGCTCGATTTATCAGCGTTGCCGGTGAACGGGCCGAAGTGGATTGTAACAAACCCGCCTTACGGTATTCGTTTAAATGATAACGCGGCATTGGAAACATTGACGAAACTTGAAAAGCAGGTCGATGGTTTAATTGTGATTCACCCTGAATCATGGAACTTTAAATTTCAAAATCTGAAACAGGTTGAACAAGAAAACTTCAACAACCAGGGCCTGAAGCTTTTGCTCACGACTTTTAAAAAATCGATCTAAACACTATTTGTACTTAATCACCGAAAACAAAGGAAAGTGATCTGAAGCACCGGTCTTTTTCTCTTCGTCAAAACGTAACGGGGTGCCGTTATCTTTTGAGTTCACCGAAGTTTTCACGATTTGAATTGAAGTAGGCACGAGCTCAAAGCCTAAGTCCTTCAGGTTTTTCGAGTAAACCAGCACATCCAGAAAAGACCATTCCCCTTTGTAGTTGTGCGAACCTTGGCAAGATTTGCAACCGACGAAGTGTGAAATATCGCCGACTTCGCTCATCTGTTTACTGAAGTAACCTTTTTCAGCTTCTTCGGATGCGATGATGTTGAGGTCGCCGCCGAAAATAACGGCGCGGCCTTCTTTTACATATTGAGCCATAAGGCCTTTTGCATATTGAATGGCTTGAGCGCGCCAGTCAGTTGGGTTGGACTGTGACGGGAAGTGTGCAGCCAAAAATGTTATATTCTTTTTATTCGGAGCACGCACGGTCACTTCTAAAATACCGCGGGATTTTTTTGCGATCTTCAAACGGTTCGCATCGCTGACTTGGTACGGAATGAGATGCAACTGCGCTTTACCCACCTGTGGAAACTTCGATACAAACGCCGGATCAATGCCGCGTGTGTCAGGCCCTTCAATCAGCACCACAGTTTTGTAACCCAGTTTTTTAAGCTTGCCGTTCACCAGCATTTTTAAAACGCGCAAGTTTTCAACCTCAGCCATCAACATATTATCGGGTCCTTGGCCGTTGTTCACTGACTTAATAACTTCAGCCAGATTATTTAATTTCACTTCCAGAACGTCTTTGTTCCAATCCTGTTCGAAACATTCTTTTTGGTAGTAAGAGTTTTTTACTCCGGTGCAGAATTTCTGAACTTCTTTGTTTTTCTTTTTTTCGGCCAGCGGCAAAGTCGGGTAATCTTCGGTGCCTTTGTCGTGAATGGTATCGAAAAGATTTTCAACGTTGTAGGTCATGACTGAAAACTCATGATCACCAACAGTGAAACCCGCGACGGACGCTGTGCCAGAAACCGCAGTTTCAGCGTGAACGTCAATTGTAAGAATGAATCCAATTAAAATAAAAAGTAGACTTGTTTTTTTCATGCCCTCAAATTAGTGGGCCGCGAATTAAAAGTCAAAATTTTCAGGCAAACTAAAAACTAAACGCTGTGCGCCCCAGTTCAGTTGCAGTTCGCAGGCTCTTAAAGCAATCGAGTTGGCCGGAAAAGGCAGTTTGGATCCGTAAAGCGTATCGCCCAGAATTGGTGCCATCATTTCGCTGACTTGGGCGCGGATTTGGTGAGTGCGTCCGGTCAGTAAATTAATTTTAATCCATGAATAGCCGCTCAGAATTTTCTGATCCAGGATTTCAAGTTCGCACTGAGCCCAGCCTTCAGCAAAATTCGGAGAAACTTTTTTCGGTGCGCGGGGGGACGGCTCCATGTAGTGAATTAATTTAGGCGGCAAAGCATGTTTGGTTTCAACCAGAGCCACATATTTTTTGTCGATCATGCGGTTTTGTAATTGAATGTTGAAGCTTTTAACAAAAGCCGCGTTCTTGGCATAGACAATGAGACCTGCCGTCAAAGTATCAAGCCGGTGCGTGATGAAGAGTTCAGTTTTTCGCGCCAGCGCCAATTGAGTCAGTGAATTTTCAATGCGGTTATCAACCGAGGGGTGGCTCGGAATGCCTGAAGGTTTGTTCAAAACCAGAAAGTCCTGATTTTCATAGACGACCAACGAGCTCCAGTCGTAGCTGCAGTTATAACGTCGCGGTTTTGTATGAGCTCTGCAGAGATCGCCTGCGTGGATTAAGGCATCTTCAGTTATTCTTTGATTTTGGACATAGACAGCACCCAAATTGAGCAGTTCCATCACATTTTGCAGAGGCATCTGTAAGGCCATGAC
>JANPAD010000326.1:0-15160 GCA_031429735.1 Bdellovibrio sp.
TTGGCTGATTTGAAAAAGAAACCGAATACGAAATTTAAACCGACTTACTATCCGGATTTGAGTACGCCTAAAAAATTAGGCAAGTTCAAACAAAGATAGTTATTTAAAACTCATGATATCCTGAATGACGATATCATTCAGGTAGCCAATTTTTTTAAAGGTCAAAGCATCCTGAACATTGCGCGGGTAGGGTGAGAAACGCCCGTCCGCACCTACGTGGCAACGAATGCAAAAACTTTCAATAGCCATACCCTTCACATTATTTGACGGAAACCAGCGGCCCCAGCGTTTTTCAAAAACGTACGGTTCCCAACCTGAGTTTTTATCCTGAGCTGCGACCTTGTCGGCATCGCGGGCCATCACTTCAATGGCTTGCACCGTGCCGCCCGGGTCGATCATGGCCGAAATGCGAAGAGTGTTCAGGTCGGTGGCTTTATCATGTAACGTCGGCCAGTAATTAACCCGCTCGGAACCTAAACCGAAAATTCCGCGCAGCGGGCTCATCGAGGTTTCAGCTTTAATATGAGTCAGATCTGCGCCGCCTTTGAAATACTCAGATGAAAAAAAAGTTTCTGAACGCACAACGTAGTCAACCGAAGCTGAAAGAGTCTCGGTTGAATCAAGCTGCGAAAAGCGCACTTGCATGGTTTTAACGGCTTCGTTGCGGCCGGTGTAGAATTCATTGATACTGTTTCGGTAAAGATCGGCCCATCGGTTGATTTGCGCTTGCTCGGTGGGTGTGAAAATTTTTAAACTCGCATCAAGGCTGCGAATACGTTCGGCGCGTTCAACGACGCTGAAAGATTTTTCTTCGTCAGATCCGACGATACCTTGTGGAATTTTTTTGTCGACAATAATTAAATCTTGATCGGCTACGGCGCGGATCATTTGCCATTCGGCCAGCTGTGTTTCTTCGACTTTATCGGTCGTGCGCGCCTGAAGGGTGAACGGCGAAATGAACACCGCAATCATGATTAGATTTTTTAAAAAACGAAGCATAGACCGTCCTTGTCTAGTACTCGTAGCGGGGCTTTCAGCGCGAGTCACTTCTGAAAACCCAGTTGAATTCTAAATGAAAAATGCGTTGAGTAGAGCGCCATATTGCCCGCAAGTTCATCTGTTTAAGTGTGTTTTTGTTTAAAAAATAGTCTGGTTGAAGGCAGCCCTAAGCGAAAGTCGGGCGGCAGGACTGGACCGCGCGGCTGCGGTAACATTTATAAGAAGTGCCCGTAAAATACGGACCTTAGCTCGACCGTTGTCTCATTTAGATATTTCCAAAAAGGCCCGATAATAAAGACATGATTTCACTTTGGATAACCATCGGACTTATCTTTGCAACTTTTGGCGTCGCTTCTTTAGGGGCGTACTTTTCTGTAACGGGTTTGGCCGCGTTGTTTTCGGGAGCCGTGGTAGCTGTCTGTTTGATGGCAGGTTCCCTTGAATTTGCCAAGTTTATGCTGGCCGCTTACCTGCATCAGACGTGGAAAAGCCTGAATTTCGTTTATAAATCTTACCTGACTTTTGCGATTGTGACTTTGAGTGTAATTACGAGTGTGGGCATCTATGGCTTCTTGTCGGATTCTTACCAATCGGCGTCTTCAGTTCTTGAAGCTGAAACGGTAAAAACCGAGAGCATCAAGACCCAACAAAGTTTAGTCAGTTCTGAAATTGCGCGTCTGACTAAAATGGTTGAAGAAATTCCCGAGAACCGCATTTCACGCCGCCTTAAAATGCGCGCTGAGGTAGAGCCGCAAGTCGCCGCTTTGACCAAAAAATACAACGATGGCGAAAGAGTTCTAACTGAATCGAATTTGAAATTGATTGAAGTGAAACGTAAGGTCGGTCCGCTGATTTACATCGCGAAAGCCGCGAACATGAATATTGATAAAGTTGTTTCCTATTTAATTTTAGTTCTGGTCAGCGTATTTGACCCGCTGGCGATCTGTCTTGTGATGGCGACCACTAATGCGATTGAATCGCGCCGTCGTGGTGTGAAGGTTGAAGCCTATGGATCGGGTACAGAGGAAACGGCACATGTTGCCGCTCAGCCTGCAGCGTCCGTGGCAGTTCGCCCTGACTTCGAAGCTTCTCCTGTTTCGGCTGCTGCTGAAGTCGTTGAAAACGATGACATCGTTGTTCAAATGAACTTCAAAGACGAAGCCGAAGATAAAAAAGCGGTTTAATCATGAAAGTCGTTCACTTTCTAGAACGCAAAATGGTTATTCAATTGTTCGGGTTAACTCTAATCGCCGCTCCGGTGATCAATTTGTTTTTACATATTTATTTCATCAAGTTGAATGCGGGCCAAAACTGGGCTGTTTTTCAGGTCTGGCCTATTCTTAAAAGTACAACAACCCTCAGCCTCTTTTTAGCGGCATGCAGTGTTTCAATCGGCGTGACCTTGCTATCAGGTGCTCCGAAGGCGTGGCGATACGTTCTGTTTTTTCTAGGCTCGCATTTGGCGCTGCAAATTCTGAACATCAACAATAGCGCGTGGAAAGGCCCGTTAGCGTGGCCTTCATTTGTTTTGAATGCCGCTCTTTTCTTTTTTATCTTCGATCAACTTGTTTGGAAAGTGAAACCGAAATCAGTTGCTGAATCGATCGTACCGCCGCAACCGGTTCTTGTGCCGGTCGCGAAAACCGTTATCAATCTCAAGTCGTACCGCAAAATTCTATTTGCCTTCGGCAGTCCGCAGCCTTGGGGCGAAATGAAGACTCTTTCGAGCGAATTCATCACTGTTAAAAGTTTTGTCGCTCCGCCGACAAATTTTGATACTCACGAGTTGCAAATTTGTTTTGCCCGCGATGTGGTGGTCGATATCCGTTTCGATCATCAAGAGGCCGATCTGTATTATTTCAAGCCCTTGAACATGGACAAAGAAAAAGTGACAAAATTGAATAAATGGCTTAGAAAAATCGCTGTATGAGCGAGATTCCTTACAGTTTTAAACCCATCGGATTTTTAAAATCCTGTTATCCTGATAAATTCGGCGTGCCCCGCCAAGCGGGTTTGGTTAAAAAAGCTTATTCAGAACTCAAAATCAATTCTGAATTTCAACCTGAAATTTCTCTTGCCGGTCTTGAAGGTTATTCGCACATTTGGTTGCAATTTGTATTTCACCTGAACACTTCAGTTCGCTTTCATGCAAAAGTGCACCCGCCGCGTTTAGATGGCGAACCGATCGGTGTTTTTGCTACTCGGTCCCCGCATCGGCCGAATGCCATCGGCCTTTCGTTGGTGGAGCTCATCAAAATTGAAAACGAGACATTGTTTTTAGCCGGCGCAGACTTGGTTGATGGCACTCCCATTTTGGATGTAAAACCGTACCTACCCAATATCGAAAGCATTGAAAACGCCCGCAGCGGCTGGTCGGGTGCTGTGGCTCGAGATGAAATTCATGTTGAATTCAACGAAGCCAGTGTGCAAATTTTGCAAAAGTGGATCGAAAAAACCGGACGGACCGAGCTGAAAGATGTCATTGTTGACGTGTTGAAACAAGATCCCAGGCCCGTGATTTACCGCGGATATGAGTCGCAAACATCGCCATATCGAAATAAACATGCCTTCAGACTGTATGAAGGCGATATTCACTTCGAATTCACCTCTCAAAATCACGTCATTGTATTTGATATTTTATTGTAAATTCGATACAAGATAGCAGTTAAAACTAGCTGTAAAATGAGTGACTGAAATAGCAAGGAGAGTTGCATGCAAACAACGACTGAAACCTCTAATACTTTACGTAAAGTCCCGACGCTAAGCCTAGGTTCATATTTGCACGGCAGCCAAGATGATAAAGTTAAATTTATCGAGCAGCTTTTTCATGGCATCAAAGATTACGGTTTCATTATTTTAAAAGACCACGATGTTTCTAAAGAATTACTTGAACAATCTTACCAAATTTTAGAAACGTTTTATAAATTATCCGAAAAACAAAAATTAAATTACGTTTCACAAGTGGGTGGCGGTCAGCGCGGTTACACCGCTTTCGGCAAAGAGCACGCGAAAGGTTCTCCGGTTAAAGACTTAAAGGAATTTTGGCATGTGGGACGTGAAGTTCCAGATGGTCACGCCTTCGCAAAGTACTATCCAAAAAACATCTGGCCGGATGATACGGCACCTGAATTTCGTCCGGTGTTCTCGAAACTCTTCAGCCAGCTTGAACAAGCTGGTGTGCAGATGATGGAAGCTTTGTCATATCCGCTTCAAGTTGAAAAAGATTTTTTCACGAAGATGGTTGTCGAAGGAAATTCGATCTTGCGTCTTTTGCATTACCCACCAATTCCTGAAGGTGTTGATACTCGCTGCATCCGTGCTGCTGAGCACGAAGATATTAACTTTATTACGATTCTTCCGGCCGCAACGACGTCAGGTCTTCAGTTGAAAGACCGTGACGGGACTTGGCTTGATATCGAGTGCGACTACGGCACATTGATCGTCGACGCGGGTGATATGTTGGCCCGAATTACAAATGATGTGATCCCGTCGACCACTCATCGCGTGATCAATCCGCAAGATGGTAAAAATAATTCGCGGTACTCGATGCCGTTCTTCATGCACCCGCATCCGGAATCAGTTTTAAGCTGTCTTCCGTCTTGCCGCGGAACCGGCGCAAAGTATCCAGATATTTTGTCGCATGAATTTTTGATGCAGCGTTTGCGCGAAATCGGACTTGTTAAGTAGTCGGAAATTAAATTTTAAATGAAAACCCGTCATATTGTCTTTGTTGTTCTTATTTTGGCTTTGATGGGTGTCTACTACTTCAAAGATCGCCGCCAAACCGTCGATTCGGCGGATACCGAAAAAAGCGACGAAATACCTGAATCACGCCCGCCCAAAGCCGCAGCTTCTGAAGAAAAACCCGTCGGGCCGACATCTGCAGATACAACAGCCGCCGAGGCCGCAGCTAAAACAGATTCTTCAACTGTAAGTGAAGCGGTTCAAAAGCGTTTTGCAGTTCACGCGGCCAATCTTGAAAAGTGTCTTCATCTTTCTAACGCAAATGCGGTTTTGCCGGTTTTACAGCCCACCCCTGATTATTTGATGTCACAGTTGCGCGGTAGTCTTGGTGAACCTGTGGTGCAGCTTGAAGATTGGGCTCAATTCGATGTCGTTGATAAAAGCGGAGTCAAAAAACGAGTGCGTGTTGATTTCGATTATCCGGACGGAGCCACGCCGAACCGCCGCCTTTCAACTTATACGTTGAATTCGTACGGCTCCTACGAAATAGACAATTTGACGAACGATCAAGCCGATAACCCTAATGAAGCCTACATTGAATCTTTAAAAGAAGGGCAGCGTTTAGCCCAAGAAGAAAAATCGTCGCGGATTTATTTTAGTCAAGGCGAAGAACTCGTGATGGGGCTTAAAAACGGACGACTCACCAGCCTCAGTTTGACCCGCGGTGAGTATGCTTACAATTGCAATAATTTATCGGAAGAAAATTCGACCTGCACTTGTCCTTAATTTAATTTTACTTGGAGAAAATTACGCGAATCGGTTTATGGTCAGACGACTTGAAGCCTTTCAAAACTTCAGCCGACTTCACTGTAAGTCCGCGAACAAAAACATGGTCTAATTTTAAAATGCGTTCGTCATTGGCCAACTCAACATGCTTTAGCCCGAGCTTTTCAGTGACTTTGACCAGATGATTCGTACGGAGAACATTCCAAGTGTTAAAATCGCCCACCCAGATGACGGGACCTTCAAGTTGTTCAATCAATTGCCCGATGCTGTCGATATGACGTTTAAAGTCTCCACCTAAGTTGAAATTTAGAGCATGCGTATTGATCACATGCACGGGGCCGATACCTTCGATGCGGATCAGCGAGTACCCTGAAACTTTCGGCGTGTTCGTAATCGGCTCACGGCCCGGAGAAACCAAGGTCAGGTTATTCTCAAGACGTAGGCGTGATAAATTCATAACTCCGGTGGCTTCTTGTTTTTTTCCGGAGCAGAAACTTTTAAAGAAGCTCATATCAAAATTGAAGTTTTTGATAAAAAGTTCTTCATACTCAGCTGAGTGCATTGCTTCTTGCAACGTAATAAGATCGGCACTTATCCCTAAAAGAGCTAAATCCGAAATAAATTTAGAATCGGCAAGCTTGTGAGCATTCCAATTGACCAACGTGAATTCAGCGTCGGTGCGCATTTGAACTGCTTCAGAGAACGAACGTTGATTCAAGTTTGAGTTCTGTGTGCAAAGAACAGATTCTGCCCCAAAACCCGTAAAGGGCATGAAGAGTAGAAAAAAGACTGTTGATTGCAAAATAGATTTTTTCATAACCTATAACAAGAGCAAACCAGTCGCCAAAAAAAATGAGCCTAGCTGAAGTAGGCTCATTTTAAACTGTTAAATTTCTGACAGGGACAAAAGAGGTCGCTTCATTCTCAGAATGAGACGACATTCAAATTATTTAAAACGGACCAAAGCTTCCTTCAAAGAAACGACTTGTTCTTGCGATTGGCGCAGGAGCACACGGTCTGCTGCAACCACGTCTGCATCGGCATTCGCGACGAATTTTTCATTCGAGAGTTTGCCGCTTAAAAGACTTACGTCTTTTTCAAGTTTCTCAATCGTTTTTTCAATACGTTTAATTTCTTCGTTGAAGTCGACCAGGCCATCCAGCGGTATGATGACTTTAACTCGCGCTTCGCCTATGGCCACTGTCGTGACCGCGCACTTAACCAGATTTCCGTCTTCGCCGATTTCCATCTGATCAATACGAGCTAAATTGGTAATAGCTGACCGGTTGTGGCTTAGAATTTTTTGCACTTCGGCTTGGTTAACACCCAAACGGATATTCAGTTTAACAGCCGGACTGATGCGGTTTTCACCGCGGATATTGCGGATCGCTGTAATGACTTCTTTAACGATATCGATTTCGAGTGCGGCCTGAGCACTTCCGAAAGCCAGAAGTTCATGGTCGTTTTCAACGGTCGGATACTGATCGGTAATACAGGCTTCGTTTTTCAAAGGTAAATTAGCGTAAATTTCTTCTGTGATGAACGGACAGAACGGGTGCAGTAACCGCGTAATGCGATTCAACACATGCGCCATAACTAATTGGGTCGCGTACTTCTCGTTCGCCGGCCCTGAAGACATAATCGGCTTCGTGAATTCAATATACCAATCGCAGAACTGATTCCAGATAAACTGATAAAGCGAAGTGGCTGCATCAGAGAATCGTTCGCCTTCAAGGGCGGCATGAACTTCTTTTTCGGTTTCAGCCAGTTTGGTGAGGATCCACTGGTCAAATACCGAAAGATGAACTTTGTTCGGCATCGCTTTTAGGCCTTCAGGCGGAGCTTGAAAACTTTCGAGATGGCTCAGAACAAAGCGTGAAGCGTTCCACACTTTGTTCATGAAATTACGGTAATTTTCTACGCGCTGCTCGCTGAACTTAAAATCTTTCCCTGAAAATAGATGCGCCAGAAAACTGAAACGTAAAGCGTCAGCCCCATACTTATCAATCATTTCGATTGGGTCGATCGAGTTACCTAAAGATTTCGACATTTTGCGACCTTGGCTGTCGCGTACAAGTCCGTGGACGTATACCGTTCTAAATGGAACATCTTTTTTAAACTCAAGGCCCATCATAATCATGCGTGCAACCCAGAAGAAAATAATATCGTGTCCGGTGACAAGATAATGAGTCGGGTAGAAAGTCTTTTGGGTTTCAACGGAGTGCGTCTCTTCCGACGGCCATCCCATCGTTGAGAAAGCCCATAAAGCCGAACTGAACCAAGTGTCCAGAACGTCTTCTTCTTGTTTTAATTCAAGGCTTCCGCAATGTTCGCAAGTGGTCGGCGTTGTTTCAGAGACGGTATTTTGGTGACATGCGCCGCAGTTCCAAGCCGGAATACGATGACCCCACCAAAGCTGGCGTGAAATACACCAGTCTTCAATATTATTCATCCAGTGCAGATAAGTTTTAGTCCAAACTTCGGGTTCAAAACGGATTGTGCCTGATTCAACCACGCGTTTTGCGGGTAAAGCCAGATCCTGCATTTTCATGAACCATTGTTCTGACAGGAAAGGTTCAACAACGGCGCCTGAGCGCGAACAATGACCAACTGAATGAACATGCGGTTCTTCTTTAACAAGAAGATTTAAAGCTTTCAGATCTTCAACAACTTTTTTGCGGGCTTCAGATACTTTTAGGCCCGCGTACGGGCCCGCGTTTTCGTTTAACTCGGCTTTTTTGGTCAGAATATTAATAAATTCAAGCTGATGTGTTTTACCGATTTTATAATCGTTAAAGTCATGGGCCGGCGTGATCTTCACAACGCCTGAACCGAAAGCCATATCAACGTAAGTGTCGGCAATGATTGTAATCTGACGGTTAATCAGAGGCACGGTGACAGTTTTGCCGATCAGATGTTTGTATCTTTCGTCTTCCGGGTGCACGCAAAGCGCGGTGTCGCCCAACATTGTTTCGGGGCGAGTCGTCGCGACAGTTAAAAAATCGTTGGTGCCATCAACCGGATAGTTGATGTGGTACATGGCGCCTTTAACGGTTTGATACTCAACTTCTAAGTCTGAGATGGCCGTTTCAAGCGGACCGCTCCAGTTGACCAGGCGTAAACCTTTGTAGATGGAATTCTTTTTATGAAGAGTAACGAAAACTTTTCGAACGGCGCTTGAAACGCCGTCATCTAATGTAAAAGTGGCACGGTCCCAATCACAGGAATCGCCTAGGCGGCGCATCTGACGGTAAATACGGTCACCGTATTCGTTTTTCCAATTCCAGATTTCATCAACGAATTTTTCACGTCCCAGTTGATGGCGTGTGATGGTTTTCTTTTTTAATTCTTTTTCGACAACTGTTTGTGTGGCGATGCCGGCATGATCTGTTCCGGGTAACCACATCGCATTGTAACCGCTCATGCGCTTCCAACGGATAAGGAGATCCTGAATCGTATGATCAAGTGCGTGCCCTAAATGCAAAAATCCAGTCACATTCGGCGGAGGTAAAATAATTGAGAACGGAGGTTTGGTGGATTGGTCTTGCGCCTTAAAGTAGCCCGCGTCTTCCCACCACTTGTAAATTTTTGATTCTACGTCCTGCGGATTGTATCGGTCGGCTAAAGTTTTCATGCCGATTAGTTTATCAGCCTTGTTCGCGCTCCGTCATCATTTGCTGATGGCCGCCATCGACAACATAGACGTTTGTATATGCGGCTTGAACCAGTTTTTGCGCTAATTTGTGTGAGATTTGCCCATCTGGACACAATAAAATGATGGCATAGTCTAGAGGTACCTTTTTGCGCATCAGATCACCTTCAATGGCTTCGGCATCCAGTTTTTGTTCATGGTTTTCAACGTGCATGCGGCTGACGCTTTGGTACCAGTTGCTGATACTTGGGCCCATGTTGTAAAACATAAACGGAACACGATTAGTGATCAGGTTGTCCAGTTGAAAGTAGCCGATTTTATTTAACATACGATTGAGCCTATTATTTTGTATTTTTCTTATCCTGCGAAGTTTCTTTTAGGTTCGTTTTCAGAATTTGTCCAGCATTTGGAATATCAGAATAAATAGTAATCACGATAAAGAGGGCAATCATCATCAGGGCGCTTGAGAAGACAAACGGCGAAGTCAGAGTTAACGCACTGTAAAGCGCGCCACCTAACGCAGGTCCGATGATGCGCCCTAACGAAGAAAGGCCCTGAGTCGTCCCCAGTGTTGTGCCTTGCTCATCATCAGAGGTCAAAAGCGAAATCGCTCCTAAGATAGACGGGTTCGTAAATCCGACGCCGACAGCTAAAAAAGTTTGGGCTATGGCCAGAACAGGGATTGAGTTTGCAATCGCGATTGTCGAAAACCCGATGACCATAAAAATAAGCCCGGCACGCAGCACTTGTTTTTCACCGACTTTGGGGATGAGTCGACGGACTAAAAATCCTTGCGTTAAAACAATAATCACACCGATGTAGGCAAAGCCAAAGCTGACTTCTTTTAACCCCCAGCCGAAACGATCTTTAGCATAAAGAACCAAAGTGGCTTCCATGCAAGACATGGCAAATGAAGACAGAAAGAAAACAAACATCAAAGGCCCGATGGTTTCAATTCGGAAATGATGCAAAATTCGCGAAAAACGGTTTTTCTTTTCAGCGGCGACACTGATTTTTGTATTTGTTTCTTTGAGGTAGCGAAAAGCAAACAGAAAAGTCAGCAGACACAAGCCGGCCACCCAATAAGAACTGAAGCTGCTTCTAAAAAATGGATCCGGAGAAATATGTTCTGCCCAGAGGGTCAGACCACCGCCGATGGCCGGGCCGAACAAAAATCCGAGACCGAAAGCTACGCCGATCAGAGCCATTCCTTTTGATCGTTCATGTGGCGGAGTGATATCTGAAATATAAGCTGAAGCGGTAGAAATCGAAGCGCCGAAAAATCCAGATAGCAGGCGTGCGACAAACAGCAAGGGTAAGTTTGTGGCTTGTGAGAAAAGTAAATACGCAAAAACTTCGCCCGCTAGACAGATCAGTAGAATCGGGCGGCGTCCGTGCCGGTCACTCAGGCGTCCCCAGAACGGCGAAAAAATAAACTGCATGAATGAATAGGCCGACATCAAAAGGCCGGCTTGAAAAGCAGTGGCGCCAAGTTGTGTGCTGATGATCGGAATAGTCGGAATAACGATACCGAAACCCAAAAGGTAAATAAAAACGGTAAAGAAAATAATGACCAGCGGTTTTTTATCGGTTTTAACTTCAGGGTTCGGAGCGTCGGTCATGAGAGAAACTATTTCATATCAAGTTCAGGGGGCAAAGACATTCTCGGCAAAAAATGTTCGCTCTGATCAAGAAGTGATAAATGCGCCTGCACCATCGCTTTGAGATTGGCTTCAAATTGCATTCTTGTGCGCTTCAGATCGCCAATTTCTGTAAATACTTTTTTAAGCGAGTCTTTCGCATCACGAGTAATAAGTTCAGCTTTTTGATTAGCGTCGTTGATGATCAGACGCGCTTCGCGTTCCGCATCGCCGCGCATTTTTTCAGCCATTTGGGACGCTGATGTGATTGTTACTTTTAAAACTTGGTCGCGCTCTTTGTATTCAAGAATAGAAAGTTCTTTTTCTTTGATGGTGTCGCGAAGAGCATTACGTTCTTGAAGTAAAGCATCCATTTGAGCTGCAATAACTGTTAAAAAATCCGAAACTTCATCCGGATCGTATCCTAACATTTTTCTTTCAAATGTTTTTTGGGCCACTTCAGTTGGATAATGCTTCATACGATTCCTCCGTGAACAGTGTGACGACTCGCTATTAGTCTATATGAAAAACCACTAATCTTCCACTAGGACAAATATAACGATGCTGGGAGCTAGACCTAAGGCTAGGCCGGGTTGTTACTTGGTTCCACGTGATATTTCTTGGGAGCGCATGGCGGCTTTTTCGAAACTGATACGAAGAGCTCGTTCTATTTCAAGTTCTCGCATTGAATTAAGGCCTGCGGCTGTGACGCCTTTTTTGGAAGTTACTCTTGATTGGAGTTCTTCAAGCTCAATTCCGCTTGATTGTGCGGCCAGCATTGAAGCGCCGACAAAAGTTTCGATGGTCATGATTTTAGAAACTTCCGGCGAAAAACCACGTTCTTCAATCCAGTCCTGCCAGTACATCATCATTTCGAAGACAAAACCGGTGCCGCTCGAACAAGCGATCATCAACGCATCGAACTGATCTTCGGTATCTACCTTAATGACGGTACCCAAATTGGAAAATAAATCCTGCATCAGGCTTGCGACGTAATCTTTGTCCTTATCGTCGGTCATGAAACCCAGGATACCACGGCCGATGAGTGACGGTGTGTTCGGCATAAGTCGCACAATTCGCCCCGCAGGAATCATTTTTTTAAGAGCTTTAAGCGGAATTCCGGGAGCTAAAGATATGACAATCTGGTTGTCTGTGAATTGCGGGGTCAGATCTTCAAGTGCAGCCGGAAAATCTTGTGGTTTCATTGCTAAAATAACAACGTCACATTCATTTACAACCTCTTGGTTGTAGTCTCTCGTTTGCACACCATATTGCTCAGATAGCTTAATTAATTTTCCGGGTGTTCGGTTTGAAACAAAAATGCGCTCAGGTTTGACGTTATTTGACTGCAAGAGTCCTTTAACCAGGGCCTGTGCCATGTGGCCTGCGCCGACGAAGCCGATTTTCATCGACTTGAGAAGTGGATTTGTCATAGGGGCCCTCGTTTCTAAAGTCTTTCTCCAAAGAGAATCGTACCTAATCTGATCCATGTGGCTCCTTCTTGAAGTGCGACTTGATAATCTTGACTGGTTCCCATTGAGTACTCGTGCAGATGCAGCTCAGTACCAATATATTTTAATTGTTTAAAAAAAGCTCTATTTTTTTCAGAATTATTTTCTAAGGGAGGCATTGTCATAAGTCCGACAATTTCAATTCCTTCGAGATTCTTCAAAAGCAGCCAGTCGTTTTTAAACTGCTCCGGCGTATAACCTGATTTGCTGGTTTCGCCCGACAAATTCAACTGAATGAAGATTTTTTGAGTGTAGCCGATCTCGGCAGCTGCGTTCGCAATTTTTCGAGCCAGCTCGAGGGTGTCGACCGAGTGAATATAAGCAAAATTTTTCTTCAGAAATTTAACTTTATTTTTCTGCAACGGCCCTATGAGATGCCATTGAATTGCAAGATTTTTCAAAATTTCAATTTTTTCAAGAGCTTCTTGCACATAGTTTTCTGCGAAATCACGCTGGCCTTCGTTGTACAAAGCTTCAATTTTTTCAGTCGGTTGTCGTTTGCTGACAGCAAGCAGGTTTTGGTGCGGTTGAAGAGAGCGTCGAATCAAAGACCGTTCAGATTCTTTTGAAAAATCCATGACTTTATTCTGAAGACGTTTTCAAGCGCTTGCAAGGGAAGTCCCACCACATTATTAAAATCGCCATCGAATTTTTCAACAAATGCGAAGCCTTTGCCCTGAATCGCGTAGGCGCCGGCTTTATCGCGCGGCTCGCCGGTCGCGATGTAATTTTGAATTTCGTCCTCAGTCAGCTCTTTAAAGTGCACGTGAGTTGTTTCAATATGAGACACATGCTCGCCGGTTCTCAAATCAATTAAGTGAAGTGCGGTTTTGACTTGGTGTTTTTGCCCAGACAAAAGTCTAAGGTATTCGGCTGCCATTTTATCATCGTCGGGTTTTCCGAGGGCTTGATCAGCGAAACAAACCATTGTATCCGCTGTCAGGATTACGGCGTCGTCAGAACCTAGACTATGGGCCTGAATTCTGGCTAAAACTTCGTCGGCCTTTCTTTTTGCGATGTCTAAAATTTGTCCATCAAGACTTAGGTTTTTGTCAGGAATTTCCGATACATAAACAGGGAATGGAACAAATTGATAACCGGCCTTTTTTAGAATTTCGGAGCGTCGCGGGGATTGCGAAGCCAAAATCAATTTTTTCATTTCATCAACTTACTTGAAATGAGGAGTTATGGGTAGTGCAGAACTGATGTTATTCGGCGGGCTTGTGATGGCCGGCGCGTCGGTATACCTTTTTGTTTCTTCTTTACTTGCCGGGCGTCCCGGAGAGTCGCAACTGTCATGGGCCAGCGGTACAGAACCTGTTAAATCAAAAAATGCAATTATTAATCTTTGTCGTCCGATGGTTCATCAATTCACGCTTCAACATGCAGCGCGGGTTAAGTCTGAAAAGTATCGTAAAAAAATACGTCAGTTGATCAAAGTAGGCGGGTTGGCTTCTGAATTGAATGAAGATGAATTTATCGGCCTGCAGATCTTTCTAGGTTTTGCGTTTCCGGTTTTCTTGTACATCATGAATTTTTCACTCGATCTGGGGCTGGGACCTGCCATGGTGATTTGCCTCGGCATGATTGGCTTTTTTATGCCGCAAATGCACTGTAAAGCAATGAAGAAAAGTCGTGAACTCAGTGTACGTGTTGATATGCCGTTTTTCATCGATCTGTTGGCGCTTTCAGTCGAGGCCGGTTTGGACTTTTTCGGTGCTATTCAAAAAATCGTCGACAAAGTGGCCGACAAAGAGTCGGTTCTGTCAGCAGAACTTCAAATTGTTCTTAAAGATATTAAAATCGGTTCTTCAAAAGCCGAGGCCCTCAAAGAAATGGCCGCCCGTTTAGATATGCCTGAAATTACCAGTTTTGTGGCGGTGTTGATTGATGCGGAAGCGTCAGGCTCAAGCATCGCGCAAGTATTAAAGGATCAATCTATACAAATGCGTCTTGAAAGATTTATACGCGCCGAAAAAGCCGGTGCACGGGCATCGCAATTGATTCTTTTGCCGTTGATGTTGTTTATCTTACCTGCGGTCTTCATTATGGTTTTCGGTCCGGTCATTTTGCAAATGAGCGGGGGTAAAGGCTAAGGTGAAAAATTTAAGACTCTACCGTACAACAAATACAAATGCCGAACTGCTGATTGAACAGCTCGAATCGGCTAAGAGCTTTTGGACAAGAGCCAAAGGGTTGTTAGGGCGTGCAGATCTTTCTCCGAATGAAGCTCTGTGGATTGAACCGTGCAATAATATTCATACACATTTTATGCGTTTTTCAATCGATTGTATTTTCCTGGATAGGCAAATGCGAATTGTTAAAATTGCAAAAAATATCAGACCATTCCGTTTTGTCGGTCCCTACTGGAAATCAAATTCGGTCATCGAAGCGAATTCGGGCTTTGCAGATGCAAAAAAATTAGAAGTTGGAGATCATTTATATGTGGTCAGTTAGAGTTCTATCCGGTTCGCAGGCAGGTCAGATTTATGATCTGAGGCTCGGTAAAAATATTTTCGGCCGCGGCGGCACCAGTGATCTTAAAGTTCAGTCTTTAGGAATTTCAAAAGAGCATTGCGAAATTCATATGTATAAAGACAAAATGATGATTGTCGATCTGAAGTCGAGTAACGGTACTTTCGTCAATGGTGTTAAAATTCAAAACTCGATTGTTCGCGTCGGTGATAAAATCAGCTTGTTTGATATTATTATGGATGTCATCCCGACTCCTGAAATCCGTCCTAAAACTCCGGCTCAACCCGCAGTTCAAGATTATCAGTATGAAGAACCGCCTCCACCGCGTGTTAAGAAAGTTAAAAAACGCCGAGCTTATCCGTCTCCGGCGGTACGGTCGCAGAATTTCCCGCAGAACTATAGCGGTCAGTATC